>NZ_KV810699.1:0-17862 GCF_001812855.1 Streptococcus sp. HMSC072D03 | reverse complement strand
CGCTATTTTTAATGTTTTTTTCAAATAAAAAGCCCGTGAAACTAATCCCAATACGGTCTTAGTGGACAGTGGGGATACGATCCAGGGAACTCCTTTTGGGACTTATAAGGCTTTGATTGACCCTGTTGCCCAAGGTGAGACTCACCCTATGTATAAGGCTTTTGAGATGCTTGGGTATGACGCCGAAACGCTTGGAAACCACGAGTTTAACTATGGTCTAGAATTTTTGGATCGTATGGTTAAGGCTGCTAAGATTAACATTATTAATGCCAATGTGCGTAATGCTCAGACTGGTGATTACTATTACAACCCTTATAAGATTGTTAACAAGACCTTTACTGATACGGACGGCAAACAGGTAACACTAAAAATCGGTATTACTGGTGTCCTTCCAACACAGATTTTGGTTTGGGATAAGGCCAACCTTGAAGGTAAGGTAACTGTTGATGATCCAATGGAGGCTGTTAAGGCTATCGTTCCTAAGATGAAGGCTGCAGGAGCTGACTTTATCCTTGTTGCTGCTCACTCTGGTATTGGTGACAATGAATACACTAAGAATGAGGAAAATGAAGGTTACCAAATTGCTGGTATCGAAGGCGTTGATGCTGTTGCGACAGGGCATTCTCACGCTGATTTCCCAAATGGAGATGGCACAAGTTTTTATGCAAAATACCCTGGTGTAGATGATGTCAATGGTCTCATCAATGGGAAGCCCGTGGTTATGGCTGGTAAATTCGGAGATCATCTAGGTATCATGGATGTCAAATTGACTTACACGGACGGCAAATGGAAAGTTGTCAATAGTAAGGCTAAGCTTGAAAAGATTGATACTAAGTCAGATGTTGCGGACAAGGACTTAATTGACATGGCAGCTCATGACCATAATGGAACAATCAACTATGTACGTAAGGAAGTTGGTGAGACTACTGCACCAATTACTAGCTACTTTGCTCAGGTTCAGGATGATCCATCTATTCAAATCGTTAATAATGCACAACTATGGTATGCTAAAAAACAAGTAGCGGGAACAGCAGATGAGAATCTTCCACTCCTCTCAGCTGCAGCACCTTTCAAGGCAGGGACTCGTGGGGATGCGACCTACTATACCGATATCCCAGCTGGCCCATTGGCCATTAAGAACGTCGCAGACCTCTACCTCTACGACAATGTTACTGCCCTACTCAAAGTGACTGGGGCACAAATTAAAGAATGGTTGGAAATGTCTGCAGGACAGTTCAATCAAATTGATCCTAACAGCAAAGAACCACAGCAACTCATTAACAGTAGCTATCGCTCATACAATTATGATGTGATTGATGGGTTGACTTATAAGTTTGATTTGACACAACCTAACAAATACGATCGCGAAGGTAAGTTGGTTAACCCAGACGCTAGCCGTGTTCGTGACTTGGCTTATCAAGGTAAACCTATTGATTTGAATCAGACTTTCCTTGTCGTGACTAACAACTATCGTGCGACTGGTAACTTCCCTGGTGTTAAAGATGCTGCCGAAAAACGCCTCCTCAATCTTGAGAATCGTCAGGCCATCATTGATTATATCGTTAGCGAGAAGACAATTAACCCAACTGCCGATGGAAATTGGAGTTTCGTCCCTAATATTACGAATGCAGATATCCGTTTTGCCTCATCTGACAATGCGCGTGCCCACCTTGCTGGTCAGGATGCCATTAGTTATGTAGGACCATCAACACAAGCAGGATTTGCAGAGTACCGCTTGATTGTTAAGGAAAAGACAAATCAAGTTGAGGATACGACTAATAAAGAATCTGAGAAGTCACCAAAAGGTTCTGAGACAGCGGATCAAACTAAGCGTGAGACACCAAAAGCTACTGTAGGTGCCAGCGTGGCTAAACCTGCCCCAGCTATCCAATTGTCAAATGCTCAAGTCGTTATCTTGCCTCAAGCTCAAGTACAAGAAGCTCAAGGTTCAAGTTCAGTTAAGGCCTTGCCAAACACTGGTTCAGACGAATCTGTGTCAGCAACTTTAGCTGGTCTGGTTCTTATGACCTTGGCTGGGTTCTTTGGAATTAAAAAACACGAAAAAAATTAAGCAAAGGAAAAAGCCCCTGACAGGGCTTTTTTGCTCTAGTTTTAGCGTTGGTTAAAGTTCTTTTGGGCTTCTAGGATAATAGGTGCCAGACGTTCGATATCAGACTGTGTGCCGCGTAGCTCGAAGTCTCCCAACATTGGGAAGCCAAAACGTTGACTGTACTGTTTGGCGGTTAGGCAGTACTGGTTATTGAAGTTACGGTTACCAGAACCGATGATACCAAAACAACGTTCGTGATTGCCATGGGCCGCGATAAAGTCACCCAGTGGATTGGTTAGGATCTCAACATCTCCATTGTCAACGCCATTTCCTCCTTCAAGGTAGGTTGGTAAGAGTGCGACAAAGGGTTCATCTACTTGGAAGGTTTCATGATTAAGCTCTTTAATATTGATTTGGCGACATTCAATCCCGTGGTTGAGGGACAAATAGTCAGACATACGTTTGACAAAGCTTTGTGTATTACCACTTAGACTAATATAAACGAGGGTAAGTTGAGACATAAGCGTCCTCTTTCTATCTATATCTTGTGTTTGTTCAATCATTCTAACACAAGATATTGTGCTTTTCAAGTTAGCTCCTTGTGCTTAAGAATTGCCTATCTAGCTCTTTTTCTTTACTTGTAAAAGTGATAAAATAAAGGTTATTAAAAGAAGCGAAGGAAGAAATCATGGCTAAAGATAAAAATGTAACAGGAGAAGAAATTTTAGACATTTGCTCGGCCTACATGTCAGCAGATGATTTGAAATTAGTTGAAAAAGCCTGGCATTATGCGACAGATGCTCATAGTGGGCAATTTCGTCAGTCAGGAGAACCTTATATTATTCACCCTATTCAAGTGGCAGGTATCTTGGCAGATCTCCATCTTGATGCAGTGACAGTAGCCTGTGGTTTCTTACACGATGTCGTTGAAGACACCGAAAAAACGCTTGATGATTTGGAAGCGGATTTTGGTACAGATGTACGAAATATCGTGGACGGTGTTACTAAGCTTGGTAAGGTTGAGTACAAGTCTCACGAGGAACAGTTGGCTGAAAATCACCGTAAAATGCTTATGGCCATGTCTAAGGATATCCGTGTCATCTTGGTTAAATTGGCCGACCGTTTGCACAATATGCGTACCCTTAAGCATCTTCGTAAGGATAAGCAAGAGCGCATTTCTCGCGAAACTATGGAAATCTATGCTCCTTTGGCCCACCGTCTGGGTATTAGTCGTATCAAATGGGAATTGGAAGACATGTCCTTCCGTTACCTTAATGAGGTGGAATTCTACAAGATTTCTCACATGATGAAGGAAAAACGTCGTGAGCGTGAGGAACTTGTGGACGAGATTGTCGATAAAATTAAGACTTACACAGCTGAACAAGGACTTGTTGGTGATGTTTATGGTCGTCCAAAGCATATCTACTCTATTTACCGTAAGATGCGCGACAAGAAAAAGCGCTTCGATCAAATTTATGATTTGATTGCCATCCGTTGTGTCATGGAGACGCATAGTGATGTTTATGCTATGTTGGGATACATCCATGAGCTCTGGCGTCCGATGCCTGGCCGTTTTAAAGACTATATTGCTAATCCTAAATCCAATGGTTACCAGTCTATCCATACAACGGTTTATGGGCCAAAAGGACCTATTGAAATCCAAATCCGTACCAAGGAAATGCACCAAGTTGCCGAATACGGGGTTGCAGCTCACTGGGCTTATAAGAAAGGTATCAAGGGCAAGGTAGATTCGAAAGAGTCTGCTTTGGGAATGAACTGGATTAAAGATCTTGTTGAACTTCAAGACGCCTCAAATGGTGATGCTATGGGGTTTGTTGACTCTGTTAAAGAGGATATCTTCTCAGAGCGTATTTATGTCTTTACGCCAAATGGTGCTGTTCAGGAACTGCCTAAAGATTCAGGACCTATTGACTTTGCCTATGCCATCCATACTCAAGTCGGTGAGAAGGCCACAGGTGCTAAGGTTAATGGCCGTATGGTGCCCTTGACTGCCAAACTCAAGACAGGTGATGTGGTTGAGATTGTTACCAATGCCAATTCCTTTGGTCCTAGCCGTGACTGGATTAAGATGGTTAAGACCACCAAGGCCAGAAATAAAATTCGTCAATTCTTTAAAAATCAGGACAAGGAAGCCTCTATCACCAAGGGTCGTGAGCTTTTGATTGCCTACTTCCAAGAGCATGGTTATGTTGCCAATAAGTACCTAGACAAGAAACATATTGAGGAAATTCTCCCCCGTATGAGTGTGCGTAGTGAAGAAGCTCTCTATGCCGCTGTTGGTTTTGGTGAAATTAGTGCTGCTGCTGTTTTCAATCGTTTGACAGAAAAAGAACGCCGTGAGGAAGAGCGTGCGAAGGCAAAAGCTGAAGCTGAAGAGCTAATGAACGGTGGCGAAGTTAAGACTGAGAAGAAAGAAGTTCTCAAGGTTAAGAGTGAAAATGGCGTCATCATTCAAGGTGCTTCAGGTCTCCTCATGCGTATCGCTAAGTGCTGTAACCCAGTACCTGGAGATGAGATTGAAGGTTATATCACCAAGGGCCGTGGAATTGCTATTCACCGTTCAGATTGTAATAATATCAAGAGTCAAGAAGGTTATGAGCAACGTCTAATCGAAGTGGAGTGGGATGAACGTAATGCCAATAAATCTTATTTGGCAGAGATTGACATCTATGGCCTTAACCGTTCTGGTCTATTGAATGATGTTCTTCAAATCTTGTCAAATACGACCAAGAGCATTGCTACGGTCAATGCACAACCGACTAAGGACATGAAGTTTGCCAATATTCACGTTAGCTTTGAAATTGCAAACCTTATTGAATTGACTGGTCTTGTGGATAAGATTAAAATTATCCCTGATGTTTACAGTGTTAAACGTACGAATGGTTAAGGAGTTACTGCGATGAAGATTGTAATTCAGCGTGTGCAAAGTGCCTCTGTGGTTATTGAGGATTGTACGGTTGGCGCTATTAAGCAGGGACTCTTACTCTTGGTTGGAGTTGGTCCCGAGGACACCAAAGAGGACCTAGAGTATGCAGTTCGTAAGATTGTCAATATGCGCATTTTTTCAGATGAAGATGGCAAGATGAATCTTTCTGTTAAGGATATTGGTGGCCAAATTTTGTCGATTTCTCAGTTTACGCTTTTTGCAGATACGAAAAAGGGGAATCGACCAGCATTTACGGGTGCTGCAAAGCCCGACATGGCTAGCCAGTTCTATGACGATTTCAACCAATCCTTGTCAACTCATGTTCCTGTAGAAAGAGGACGTTTTGGCGCAGATATGCAGGTTAGTCTGGTTAATGACGGACCTGTGACCATTATTTTAGATACTAAAAATCGATAAACAAACCATTTCTCGCCTTGTGTGAGAGGTGGTTTTTTATTCTCATCGCATGAACTATTTAGGTGATGGATTTTCATTATTTGGGATTTATTTTTGTCATTTTAAGTAGACTGAATCAAGTGAATATTTAATGAAATTAGAAAATGTTATTCTCAAATTTCTGAAAAAACCTGACCATTCATGATGAAAAAATTACCGTTTACGAGGATTACCGGAAATTCCCTTGTCTTACAAAAAAGATTAAGTTAACATTAGTTTCATAAGAAACACCAAGCGATTTTTATGAAACTAAAAATAACTCGAGTTTACAGCATGCAAATACAAATAGTGATAATTTGAAACGCCGAGGTGATTTAAACTTTTTAGAGGGATAGAGAGATATGTCAAAGAAAGTAGCGTCAACTAAATTATTATCAGGTTTGTTTGTAGCCGGTGGTGTCCTAGGGATGAATCAAGTCGCCAAGGCAGATAACGTGGTCAGTTCAGAAGCAACAAAACCAGTTATTACAACTGAAGCAGATAACTTGGTGGTGGTACCGACTGAGGCCGTTGCTCCAGTAGCGACAACAGAAGTAGGTCCATCATCTGCCGCTGTTGCGACAGATACTGCAACAATAGCGACAGCTTCTACAATCTTTTCACAAGCTGTGCCAGCAGAGAGTGCTAGCTCAGAAACGCTTGTAGCCAGTGAAGCACTAGCTCCTGAATCAGCTGCTGTGGAAACCATCACATTATCATCTGATAATGCTACTGAAGCAGGACGCCATTCAACTGCTCAAGTAACACCAGTTACAGAAGTGACAGAGCAAAACTTGAATGGTGATGCCTACTTGACAGATCCAGAAACAACAAAAGCAGCTTATAGCAAGACAGATGGTGATATTAATTATTCCGTTGTTGTATCTAATCCAACAGCAGAAACTAAGACGATGACTGTCAACTTGACACTTCAACATGCTTCAGAAATTATCGGTCAAGATAACGTTGACCTCACGCTAGCGGCAGGAGCTTCAGCTAAGGTTTCAAACTTGACAGTAGCGTCAGAGTGGTTGACAAACAATACAGGTTACTTAGTGACAATCAGTGTCAACGATAAATCAGGTAGTACTTTGTCAAGCAAGCGTGCTGGCTTGTCTGTTGAAGATGATTGGACAGTTTTCCCACGTTACGGTATCGTAGCAGGTTCGCCAACTGATCAAAACAGTATTCTTGTTAAAAATCTTGAAGCCTACCGTAAAGAGCTTGAGCTCATGAAGTCTATGAATATCAACTCATACTTCTTCTATGATGCATATAGTGAAGCTACAGATCCTTTCCCAGAGGGTGTTGATAGCTTTGTTCAAAAATGGAATACCTGGAGTCACACTCAGGTTGATACTAAGGCTGTTAAAGAATTAGTTGATCAAGTGCATAAGTCAGGTGCTGTTGCCATGCTTTATAACATGATTTCAGCAGATTCAAATCCAAAGAATCCAGCACTTCCACTTGCTGCTTTGGCTTATAACTTCTACGATAGCTTTGGTAAGAAGGGTGAACCGATGACTTACACTATCGGTGATAACCCAACTCAAGTTTACTATGATCCAGCGAATCCAGATTGGCAAAAATATATCGCAGGTGTCATGAAATCAGCTATGGATCGTATGGGATTCGATGGTTGGCAAGGTGATACAATTGGTGACAACCGTGTGACTGATTATGAGCACCGTAACAGCACAGACGAGGCTGACTCACACATGATGTCTGATTCATATGCGTCATTTATTAATGCCATGAAGGACCTCATCGGTGAAAAGTACTACATCACAATCAATGATGTCAATGGTGGTAATGATGATAAACTAGCCAAGGCACGTCAAGATGTTGTTTATAATGAGCTTTGGACAAACGGTGGTTCAGTTATTCCAGGACGTATGCAGGTTGCCTATGGTGATTTGAAAGCACGTATCGATATGGTACGCAATAAAACTGGTAAATCACTTATCGTTGGTGCCTACATGGAAGAACCAGGTATTGACTATACTGTTCCTGGCGGAAAAGCAACTAACGGTGCGGGTAAAGATGCCCTTGCTGGTAAACCATTGCAAGCTGATGCGACACTTCTCGTAGATGCGACAGTAGCTGCAGCCGGTGGCTATCACATGTCCATTGCAGCCCTTGCCAATGCTAATGCAGCCCTTAACGTTCTTCAAAGTGCTTATTACCCAACGCAATACCTCAGTGTAGCTAGGGACACTATTCGTAAGCTTTACAATTACCAACAGTTCATCACTGCTTATGAAAATCTTCTCCGTGGTGAGGGTGTGACAAACAGCACTCAGTCTGTATCTACAAAGAATGCTTCTGGTGAAATCCTTTCTAAAGATGCTCTTGGTGTGACAGGAAATCAAGTTTGGACATTTGCTAAATCAGGAAAAGGTTTCTCAACTGTTCAAATGATTAATATGATGGGCATCAATGCGGGCTGGCATAATGAAGAGGGTTATGCGGACAATAAAACACCGGACGCTCAAGAAAATCTCACAGTTCGTCTTAGCCTAGCAGGTAAAACGGCTCAAGAAGCTGCTAAAATTGCCGATCAAGTCTATGTGACGTCACCAGATGATTGGGCAACTTCAAGCATGAAGAAGGCACAAGCAAGTCTTGAAACAGATGAAAATGGTCAACCAGTGCTTGTCATTTCAGTTCCTAAACTAACTCTTTGGAACATGCTCTATATCAAGGAAGACACAACAGCAACACCGGTAGAACCAGTTATCTTGAAACCAGTTACTAACCAAGCTGGTAAGAAAGTAGATAATACCGTAACATCTGAAGCAAGCTCAGAAACAGCTAAATCAGAAAATACAACAGTAACCAAAGATTCAGAGTCTCCAACTGATACTAAACCATCTGTTGAAGCTCCTAAACTCGATGAAACAACTAAACCAGCACCATCAGTTGACGAGTTAGTAAACTCAGCAGCTGTTCCAGTGGCGATAGCTGTGTCAGAGACCGCACATGATAAGAAAGATGACAACTCAGTATCTAATACGGATCAAGGTACAGTAGCATCAGATTCAATCACTACACCAGCTTCAGAGGCTGCAAGCACAGCTGCCTCAACAGTCTCATCAGAAGTATCAGAAAGTGTAACAGTATCATCGGAAGCATCAGAAACTGAAAATAGTTCAGTAGCATCAACTTCAGAGTCAGCAATTTCAACGACGACAGCAATTTCAGAATCACATGCAGTAGTTGAACCAGTGGCTTCTTTGACAGAATCAGAGAGTCAGGCAAGTACTAGCCTTGTTTCAGAAACTACAAGCACAATTGTCTCAGTTGCTCCGTCAGAAGTATCAGAAAGCACAACAGTATCATCTAAGGTCTCAGAAACTGATATTATCTCAGAAGCATCAACTTCAGAGACTTCAGCATCTGAATCAGAGACTTCAATCAGCACAGTCGTTTCAGAATCAGAAGTAGTTGAAGAACCAGCTGTTTCATTGACAGAATCAGAAAGTCAAGTGAGCACTTCAGAAGTGACTTCAGCGATTTCAGAAACAGTAAGCACATCTGAGGAAGTCATCCTTGATGGACTATCAGAAAACATCAATAGTTGGAATAGACTCTCTGTAGCTCCTCGCGTCTCAGAAACCTTGCCAAGTACTTCTGAAACGATTACAGAAGCAGCGTCACTCTTTAGCAACTATGCAAGATATTCAGAAACAGCAAGCTCAGAATCCCACTCTATGGTAGCAGCTTCTTCAGAAGCCTCTATTGAAAAATTAGCAGTATCTATCTTGAAAGATACTGAGGGTGGCTTGTACGATGCAACAACAATCAGAAATATTGTTGAGATGATTGATAGCATTACAACAAAGGTCAGCTATACTCGCAGTAGCCGTCAAGACCTTGTCAATACAGCTTCGTCAGATAACACTTACAATGGTAGTCAAGATCTTAACCTTGCAAGTAAGACAACGACGCAAGCAGGTGAAAAAGGAACAACTGAAGATCTTAAGGCTACAATTGCTAAAACAGCAAAATCTCACAAGTGGGGAGAGCATGCTGTAGCTATCCTTACAGCTATTGTCCTTGCAGGTGCGGCAACCCTTGCAGCTCTTCGTAACTTCTTGATGTCAAAAAAAGTTGATAAATAATAAGTAGAACTCTTTGTGTAAACAAGGAGTTTTCTTTATACTGGCTGCTATTTTTTCTGAAAATTGTGATACAATAGAAATAGTTTGAATATTGTGTCAAAGGAGAGCCAATGATTACTGCAAATGATATCGTAAAGGCTAATGAAGTCTTAAAAAACGTGGTGGAACGCACACCACTAGATTTTGATCGCTACTTATCTGAAAAATACGGGGCGACCATTTATATTAAAAAAGAAAATATGCAAAAGGTACGCTCTTTCAAATTGCGTGGAGCCTACTATGCTATCCATCAATTGAGTGATGAGGATAAGGCGCGTGGTGTGGTTTGTGCATCAGCCGGAAACCATGCTCAGGGGGTTGCCTACACTTGTAACGAGATGAAGATTCCGGCAACCATCTTTATGCCAGTAACAACGCCTCTCCAAAAAATTGGTCAAGTCCGTTTCTTTGGTGGCAAGTTTGTAACAATCAAATTGGTAGGAGATACCTTTGATGCTTCTGCTCAAGCAGCACAGGAATATACCAAGTCTGAAGGGATGACTTTCATTGATCCATTCGACGATTATAATGTCCAAGCAGGTCAAGGAACTGTTGCTTATGAAATTTATGAGCAGGCTCAAGAGGAAGGTGTTTCCTTCGATAGTATCTTGGTTCCAGTAGGTGGTGGCGGCCTTATCTCTGGTGTAGCTACTTATATCAAGGATGTAGCACCGTCTATGGAGGTTATTGGTGTTGAGGCTAGTGGTGCTCGTAGTATGCGTGCTGCCTTTGACCGTGGTTATCCTGTAAAACTCGAAGAAATTGATAAGTTTGCGGACGGGATTGCTGTTCAAAAGGTAGGTGTCAAGACCTATGAAGTCGCACGTAAATATGTTGACCGCCTCTTGGGAGTTGATGAAGGCTTGATTTCAGAAACCTTAATTGATATGTACTCTAAGGTTGGTACCATTGCAGAACCCGCAGGTGCGGCGTCAGTAGCGGCTTTGGAAGTGATTAAAGATGAGATTAAAGGAAAAACCATCGTCTGCATCATTTCAGGTGGTAACAATGACATCAACCGTATGCCAGAGATGGAAGAACGTGCGCTTATCTACGATGGTATCAAGCATTACTTTGTGGTTAACTTCCCACAACGTCCTGGTGCCCTTCGTGAATTTGTAAATGATATCTTGGGACCAAATGATGATATCACTCGTTTTGAGTACATCAAACGAGCTAATAAAGGAAAAGGCCCAGTTCTCATTGGTATAGCTCTTAGCGATAAGAACGACTATGATGGACTTCTCGAACGTCTTTCGGCCTTTGACCCAAGTTATATCAACCTTCACGGTAACGAAACACTTTACAATATGCTTGTCTGAGGACAGGTTCAGACCAATGAAAAAAGAATCGACGAAGTCGGTTCTTTTCTACTTTAACTTAGCTATAAAGTGGCACTAAGGCCTTATCTTCAAACTAAAACCCCAGTATTTCTACTGAGGTTTTCTTTATTCGATAATTAAGAGTCCATCTTTGATGGCGAATGGATTGTCTTTATTGATGCGGTCGTAGAACATGATACCGTTAGTATGGTCGATTTCATGTTGAACAACGATTGAGTTGTAACCACGGAGTTTAACACGTTGCTTTTCGCCCTCTTTGTTGAAGTATTCAACAGTTACTCGAGCATGACGAACCACGTAACCAGGAACGTCGCGGTCAACTGAGAGGCATCCTTCGCCATCGCCCAAAGCAGCATCCTGAACAGAATGGGCAACTACTTTAGGGTTGTACATGATTTCTTGAAGACTATATGCTTCTTTTGGTGGATTACCTTCAGCGTCTTCAGGGTTTGGAACGAGAACAGCGATAATGCGTTTTGAAATATCTAATTGAGGGGCTGCAAGACCGACTCCCCCACGAAGCCCCATTTTTTCGGCAATAACAGGATCTTGTGAGTTACGAAGAAACTGCATCATTTTTTCGCCTAGGATAATGTCTTCGTCTGATAGTGGGAAGGTTACATCTTCAGCGACAGCACGCAAGGTTGGATTTCCTTCGCGAATGATATCATTCATATCAATCATATGGCTGGCGCGGATAATTTTGGTTTGAGCATCCATTTGTTTACCTCTATTTTCTTTGATTTACTTGTTTATAACTATAGCACAAAAGGGTTGAAAATTAAACCATCAAGGGTTAAAGTGAGGCTTTTTCTAATCGATAAAAGCCAGTTTTTCCAAGGTTTGTCTCTCTAAAATACGATAGGTCTTAAAGGCCTCTTTTTCGATAATCCTCTGGTCGATAAATTGTTTGATGACTCGCTGTACATGACGATAGCTAGTCCCAAAACGGGAAGCTAAAATAGATGGCGATAATTGAAAGATATTCTCTTCTTCACTATTCAAAATATGGGTGGCCAGACGCTCTTTGACAGAGTAGCTAGCATTCGTTGAGGCAGTGATACCTTGCTTATGCAGTGCCATAGCCAGGTTACGTCCAATTTGGTAGAGAAAAACAGGGTCTTTGAGGAGTTCTTCTTTATTATTTAATGGGAGCTGTACTGCTTGAACCTCTTCTAAAGCAATGACTGATGATCCTGCTGGTTGGTTGGTCATGAGTTCTACATCTCCCAATATCTGAGGCTGATTGAGCGTTTCTAGGATATGTTCTTTACCATTGAAGAGAGAACGAACAATTTTTACCTTTCCTGATAAAATGTAGGTCAGCTCAGTGATAGCTTGCCCTTGGGTACAAATATAATCGTTCTTTTGAAAGGTGACTTTCTGTAATTGGTTGAGGTAGGGGGGTGGAAAGACCCGGTCAAGTTGAGGTCTTATGGCATGATTACGCATACATCTCCTTTTTTAGGACCTAGGTCCTATTTTTTAAAGTCTCCTTAGATTATAATGAAAAAATAACTATTAGACAAGTAAGGAAAGGATCTTCTTATCCCTATATTATGACACGAACTTTAGAAAAAACGAGCCTGCTTGGGCTATCCTTGCTCTTGATTTCGGCCTTTTCGATTTCAACAGCGTTACCACCTATGTTGGACTACTATAGCCCAACCTTTTCTGCCGCGCAAGTGGAGCTTTTAGTATCTGTCCCTTCATTTTCCGTAGTCACGATGCTCTTGCTTAATTCATTTATTGACAAATGGTTAAGTGATAGACAGCTAATTGTGACTGGATTGCTCTTACTTAGTAGTGCTGGGATTTTTCCTTTTTTTGTACAAGCCTATCCTCTTGTCTTACTGTCACGTATTGCTTTTGGAATGGGGATTGGTCTTATCAATGCTAAGGCGATTGCCATCATCAGTCAACGTTATCAAGGTAAAGAGCGGGTTCAGATGTTAGGTATTCGTGGCTCTATGGAGTTGATTGGTGGAGCTTCTTGTTCCCTTTTGGTTGGACAATTACTGAAAATTCATTGGACCTTTGCCTTTCTTATCTATGGTTTTGGTTTTGTGATTTTGATTATGTATCTCCTTTTTGTGCCAACGATGGAGCAGGTGGAGAAGAAGCAGATTACAAAAAGAAAACAGGTTCTGAACAAAAAAGACCTTGGTATGATTCTTGGCATGGCTCTTTTAGCAGGCTTTGTCATCTGTATCAATTCTTCGATTAGTTTGCGCGTGCCTCTGTTTCAAGTTGCTGGTAAGACTATTGAGAGTGGTCAATCAGCCTTAGTATTGAGTTTAGAGCAGGGAGTTGGAATTGTAGCTGGACTGAGTTTCGCCTCACTTATAGGACATTTTAAAAATCGTCTTTTGCCTATAGTGATGTTCTTGTTAGCGGTTTGTCTCTTTGGGATGTCAGTGGCTGGTAACTTACCGATTTTGATTTTATCTTCAGTTGGTGTTGGTTTCTTTTATAGTATTATTTTGACAATTATCTTTAACCGACTTTCTGAGTCTATTGCTAGAAATCTGTTGAACAAGGCGACAGCCTATGTCCTCTTAGGCTGTAACCTAGGGTCAGCCATTTCCCCTTATGTTTTGAAATTATTGGCACTCATATCTCCAAGTTTTAGTTGGATTTTTCTAGCCTATGCTATTGTAAGTTTCCTACTTTTCCTTGGATTCTTTCTGAATGCAAAAATGACCAAAAAAGTCTAAGCTTCAAAAACTTAATCAGTGAAATCTTGCGATTGACAAAGATTAGTAGATGAGCTAAAATAGAGAGGTCGTAAAGACAAACCAACTCTTTCTTGGTTTTAGGAGAGCCAATCCTAAGACTCGGATGGAGCAAAAAAAGGAGAAAAAACATGGCAATCTCAAAAGAGAAAAAAAATGAAATCATTGCTCAATACGCACGTCACGAAGGTGACACTGGTTCAGTAGAGGTTCAAGTTGCTGTCCTTACTTGGGAAATCAACCACCTTAACGAACACATTAAACAACACAAAAAAGACCACGCTACTTACCGTGGTTTGATGAAAAAAATCGGTCACCGTCGTAACTTGTTGGCATACCTTCGCCGCACAGACGTTAACCGTTACCGTGAGTTGATCAGCTCACTCGGACTTCGTCGTTAATAACGATGCTAAGGGCGTAAAAAATCCGTATGAAAATAGGGGAACGACGTCGTGTTCAAAGAACACAAGGAGTTCCATCTTTTTCACTAGGATTTTAGCCCGAGTTCAAAACAGCTCTCTAGATATAGAGGGCTGTTTTTCTGTATTCATATAAAACTTTCTGACGATGATTAATCTATAGAGCAAAAAAACTCCAAAATTAATTCTGGAAGTTTTTTAACTTAAAATCTTTTTGATAATTGTTTGAAATTGAGGGAGTTGATGAATAGCAGTTCCGATAAGGATACCTAACATATTTAAGGTGATATCTCCCAAATCAAAGACTCCTAAATATCCGAAGTACTGAATGGATTCGACGGAGAAAAGGGTAAGGAGACAGAGTAGGAGATTACTCAATCGTGAAGAAAAGAGGAGTCCCAGAGGGATGAACATTAACAGGTTCATGATGGGAACGAAGTGGCTGCCCCAGTATAATTCCCGAGCGAAGGAAAGGGGGTTAAGTGATAGACCCTGGGTACCAATGTTTTTCAAGAAAAGTAGGTAGAAGAGAGCAAGAAAGTAAATGAAGTAGAGTAGGAGCAGTGTCTGTTTTTTCAGCTTTCTAGTCAGAAGGAGTTTCAAAAAAGCGTAGACAAAGTAACTCAGTAGGACAATAATGACTAGATTGAGTAAGACTTGAAAGTAGGAGCCATAATGGGCGATGTAATGAACGTACTGTTCGAGATGCCCCCTATAAAACCAATAAGACAAGGCCAGTGAGAGCATTCCTAGTAAGATGTTACTCAATGTTTTTAATGTTTTTGCCACTTTGCTCCTCCATTTGCATATAATGAGTACACATTATATCAAAAAAACGTTTAAAGAAAGTTAAGAAACTGTAACGAAGTTTTGATAGAATAAAAGGATAAGGCAGAATCAAAGACTAAAAAAGGACTTTGAAACAGCAACTCTACTTTTGACTAACAATTTAATGATTTTTGTAAACAGGCTATGAAAGCTTATAAAATAATTAAATTTTAAAAATTAGGAGTCAGCATCTTGTTTCAGGATTATTAAAATGTTATTATATAGTAGTGAATTTTTAACATAAAAAGGAGTTCGTCTTATGAATAAAAAGGTTTTGGCGACAGCTGGAATTGCAGCACTTGCAGTTTCTGCTACAGTTGCTAAAGCTGATGAGGTAACGACAAACGATCAAGCCTCAACAACAGCATCAGTATCATCGACAGCTACACAAGCTGTCCCAACTCAAGCCCAAGTCGAAGCGGCTAGAGAAGAAGCCAGCGCTGCAAATCAAGCAGTATCGCAACAAGAGTCAGTTGTTGCTAATCATGAAGCAGCTGCAAACCAGGCTCAAGCAAACCTAGCGACAGCAGATGCTAACTTGCAAAAGGCACAAACAGCAGCCGATGAAGCAAGTCCAGAAACTATTGCTGCCGCTCAAGGTCAAGTAACTACTGCTGAAAATGCAGCTAAGGAAGCTAAGTCAGCAGTCGAAACAGCTCAATCAGCAGAAAAAACTGCTAAAGATGCAGCAGACAAACAGCAAGCTGTCGTTAATACAGATCAAGCTAATGTCAATGCTAAAGCTACTGAAGTGGCTAATGCTCAAAAATCAGTAGATGCCGCTAAAGCAGCTCTTAATGGTTCTAGTGCTTCTGAGGCAGCTTCAAACCAAGCTAAAGCACAATCAGCTTTTGATGCTGCAACAGCAGCTGAGAAAAAAGCTCAAGAAGAATTGGCAGCCGCTCAGGCAGCTGATAAAGAAAAAGCTACTGCTATTGCAGCTAAAGAAGGGCAATTGACTGCAGATCAAAATGCAGCAAACCAAGCTAAAGCAGCTTATGAGACTGCTCAAACAGTAGCTAATGAAAAGGCAGCTGCTCTTGCAGCCGCTGAAGCAGCTAAGAAAAAAGCAGAATCTTCAACAACTTCAACAGCTAATGTTCGTCAAAAATTCTCAGTGTCACAAGAGTATGTCAATGCTCTTAAGATTCATGAGTCTAAAACAGCGACAGCAGCGGAAAAAGCTCAAGCTGAACAAGTCTTGAAGAACGTTAACAAACGTGATCGTGGTAACAATAGTTATCAAGATAATGAAGCGGATAAAAATGTTAAAATTAGTGATTTGAATAACCTTAGTGAAGCTCAAATTACAGATTTGTCATTGTATGCTTCAAGTTTGATTAACCAAATTCGTACAGCTTTTGGTACAACTCAAACATCTGTTTCAAAAGGTAGTGTTCTTGCGGCTGATCGTGTTTCAGATGGTTATGTAGCAGATAACTGGGGTTGGGAATCTATCAGTACGAAACGACATGATAGTGCAGCCCTTGACCGTGCTGGTAAGTCATTTAATAGCGTAAGTATTGGTGAAAATCTTAATACATGGCAAGGTTTGACAGGACCATTTACCCTTAATGACATTAAGAAATATGTTTATGAAGCTATGCTTGACTTCATGTTTAACGGTAAAGAGTGGAACCACGCTCGTTCTATTTCTGGACTTACAGCAGATGGTGGCGAGTCTTACATTGGTACTGATATCAGTGTTGTTGCAGGTGCCTTTAACGTTCACGTAAACAATGTCAATAAAAATTCTATCGCTTCTGATAGTAGCTTTGACACAACTAAGATTGCTAACCCATATGAAGGTAACCAATCTCAATCATCTTCAAATACAAATCTAGCAGCTGCAAAAGCAGCTTATGAAGCTGCTAAGCAAGCTAACAATCAAGCTCAAAGTGACTTGGCTAGCAAGAAAGCGGCTTCTGAGTCAGCAACTCTTAAGCTTAAGAATACTCAGTCAGAACTTGCAGCTCTTAAAGCGACTGCAAGCAAGTTGGCAGCTGCTCAGAATAACCTTTCTGAAAAACAAGCAGCCCTTGCAACTGCTAAATCAGAATTGGAAAAAGCTAACGCTGCAGTTGAAAGCCTTAATGCTAACGCTCAAGAAAAAGCAGCAGCCCTTAGCAAAGCTCAAGCAACTCTTGATGAAAAACAAGCAGAGCTTAAAACAGCTAAAGATAAACTTGCGACAAGTTCTGCAACCTTGCAACGTTTGACAAATGCATACAACGCTGCTAAGCAAGATACTGCTAAGAAACAAGTAGCATTGACACAAGCTAACCAAGCTTTGACTGCTGCTAAGAACCGTCTAGCAGCCCTTACAAATGCTTCAGGTAACCTAGCTAAGGCTAAAGCAGAACGTGCAACAGCCTTTGCCAAACTTACTGCAGCCAAAGGTGCTCTTTCAACTGAACGTGCGAAACTTGTTGAATTGTCAGCTAAGCGTGATAAATTAACGAGCGAATACACGACTGTTCAAACAGCCTTCGATAACTACATGAAAGCTAAGGCAGACAAAGAGCGTCAAACACAATTGGCTAAAGAGTTCGCTAACATTACATCTAAAGGTCTTACACCAGTACCTGTTTACGATGTAGATGGTAAAGTTGTTGCTTTCACAACACAAGAAAAAGTAGCTCAACCTACAACTCAAATTTCTGTAAATTATGGTCAAACCAAAGCTGAGAAACAAGCTCCTGTACAAGAAGCAGACAGCTTGCCAGAAACAGGTGAGTCAACTGCAGCAGGATTCAGCCTTGCAGGTCTCTTTATGACCCTATTGGCCTTCCTTGGATTTGTTGACAGACGTACACGTCGTAACTAATTATAGACAAAAAAACGGCAGATGCCGTTTTTTTATATGTCTGAGAATCTAAAAAAGTTAAGGTTTCGACCTTAACTTTTTCGTTGTGACTTTAAGTCCGTTTCGCTCCGAAGGT
>NZ_KV810698.1:0-758 GCF_001812855.1 Streptococcus sp. HMSC072D03 | reverse complement strand
ACCACCCGTCTAACGGGTGGTTTGATCAAGGGCTATAAGCCCATAATACCAGCCAGCGCCTAAAGACGCTGGCTTTCACTTTGTTCAAGCCTTATTGCTTTTGACTCGTCACAAGCCTCTCAAAGAGGCATTCGCATTACTTACCGTTATCCCTAAAGGGATTTTCATATTCTTTAACGCTTAATTTGTCCAAAGCGATATCATGCTTCTCTTGTTCCTGGATATATTTCTTAATTGTGGCTTCATTTAGTCCTACCGTACTTACATAATATACTTCTGCCCAAAAATGTCTGTTCCCAAATTTATATTTTAAATTGGCGTGTTTATCAAACATCATTAAGGCACTTTTACCTTTTAAATATCCCATAAAACTAGCTACACTCATTCGTGGTGGTATACTTACTAGCATGTGAACATGATCTGGCATTAAGTGGCCTTCTATTATTTCAACGCCTTTATATTGGCATAGTCTATGAAAAATCTCTCCAAGACTACTCCTATATTGATTATAGATTATTTTTCGTCTATACTTAGGTGTAAATACAATGTGGTACTTACACATCCATTTTGTATGTGATAAACTGTGAGCTTTTTGCGCCATAGTTTTAACTCCTTTCGCTTTACAATTGGCTTGAACACCTATATTGTAACTCGTTTGGAGTGTTTTTGTTATGACGGTATAACCTTCGATGCGCACCCGCATAGCGGGTGGTTTATTTGTTTCGCACCTTCGGAGCGAAACGGACTTAAAGTCACAA
>NZ_KV810697.1:0-23264 GCF_001812855.1 Streptococcus sp. HMSC072D03 | reverse complement strand
TTATTGTGCACTTATATTGTATATTCAAGATATTAAAGTCTGTTACTATTGTACTACATTCGACAGGAGCAAAGCATGGTATTTTTTAAAACAAGAGAATTCGAATTTGAAACACGACGTGTCATGTGGTACTGTCCAAAAGGTGGAAGTGACTTTGCCGAGGTTGAAAATATCTGCCAACAAATCACAGATGGCAACTACGAGTCTTGGTATCATGGCTGGAAAAATGGTGCTGAAAAACTATTAAAACGTAGTCAAAGATATTCCTCTAAAATTAGTCGAGGACATGCTTTTTTGCGAGCCAGTCGTTATTTCCAAGCCTCTGAATTTTTCCTTTCCCCTTTGGATAAAAGAAAAATAGACGTCTATCAACTATCAGTTAAATATTTTTATGAGGGACTAAATACGTTAGAAATTCCTTATCGTTTGGAAAACATTCCGTATGATAATATCTCTTTACGTTCTCTTTATTTCACTCATAAGACAAAAACATGCAAAGGAACACTCTTTATCTGTGGTGGTTTCGATGCCTTGTTAGAAGAACTTTACTTTACAAATGTTGTTGCAGGAATCGAAGAAGGTTATGATGTCATCATTTTTGAGGGAGCAGGTCAATCCTCTGTCCTTAGAGAACATCATCTTCCATTTATTCCTAATTGGGAAAAGGTTTGCCAAGCCGTAATTAATTACTACGAAAATCAAGTTTCTAAACCTTTTATCGGAATCGGTCTATCCTTGGGCGGTTTGCTAATGGCTCGCGCACAAGGAAATAAAAATGACTTATTTGATAGTATTGTTTTATATAATTATTTCCCAAGTGTCCTAGAATCCTTCAAAAATAATATCCCTAGAATATTCCATCGTTTCATTGGTGATACAATGCCAAGTTTTGTTGAAAAGTTAGCTATGTTTTATATTCAAAGAAATAAGTTTTTAAATTGGCAGGTTGAACATGCAAAGTGGAATTTTGGAGAATCCTCACTATCTTCTTTGATTAATCGCTGTAAGGAATTTAAGGAAGTAACAATTACAGGGCCCGTTCTCGTACTTTTAGCTGCCAATGATATGTATTACGATAAACAACTAGGTTTTAAGTATTTTGAATCCATACCCTCGAAAGAGAAAAAGTTAATTATTTTTGATAAAGAAAACTACTCAAGCGACCTTCACTGTCAGAATGGTTCTGCTTTTGATAGCAATGACGAAATCTTTGAATGGTTAAGTGAAATAGAGTTACCTTAATTTATAGACATATGTAAAAAAAAGTGATACAGACCTAAATTTCTTACCATTTAGGTCTGTATCACTCTCTTTTTTTATTTTCTCAAGCGGAAAATCAAATAGCTGACATTAACAAGGAGTAAAACACTCCAAAGAATGAGAAAGGGAATATTTCCTCGGACAGCATTGTGCCAAATACCTAGGGCGTATAAGGCCATAAAGACAAGTGAGCCTAGAACTTCTGTTCCTTTATTGTTTTGTGGTTGTTTAGACATATGAACCTCCTTTGTTTGCTTTTTCTGAACCGGTTTAAAGCCATAAACCAGAGCGAGAAAAAGTCTGGATTGGTGTTTGACATCATTTGCCAAAGACCTATGAGACTGGGCATAGATGCCTTTTGGATTGTAGAAAGATTTATCAAACTGTTCAGGTGCCTTCCGTCCCCAACGTTTTTTAAGTTTGTTGGGTGAACGAAAGCCCTTGGTCATCCGATTACGAAAATCAGGGTCATGTGGTTGGACCGGCTCCACATCCAGTTGCCAGTGGCGTTTGAAATTACCATAGTTAAAACTGGCACCATTAACCACCCCACTTTCAGTCACCTGCTCCGCATCGACCTCATTGAGAAAGTTTCCCTGACTATCCAGAATAAACTCAATCCGATTATAGAGAAGAATTTTTAGATTAACACTTGGAATCCCATCAGGATAAACCGCCTTGCCATCACAGATAGAAACCTTCTGGTGCAAACGTCCCTGATCGAACATGGTGAAAGGTTTCCATCTGAGATAGACGGCCAAAGCTTCTTTATCTGTCATCCCCGGCTTTTTATAATGCGTTCGCACATACTGAGCCTGTTGACTAGAAATCAGGTAACGTAGCTGATGGATTTGTCGCTCTATAGAAACATCCTTAGACAAACTATCACCAGGAAAAGCCAAATCTACCAATTTAACGACATCCTTCCAGAAGGAATCATGCGGTGCCAAGTCAGGATCGAAATAAGATAAAAGGTGTTGGCTTTCTTCAAGCTCTCCCGATAAGTCCTCTGGCATCCCTATATAAGCTAGCAACAGCTTAAGCACCTGCAATGGTTGGTAGTCTCTTTGCCAGTCCTTCCATAAGTGTCGAAAGGCTTTTGAACCAATGAGCATCACATTTCTCCTCAATAACATACGTAAATTTAATCAGTCGTCTCTTTGATGAACTCCTCTATTTTCTCGGCCACCTCTTTGGTCTGATAGTGATAAAGATAATGCGGAGAATCATAAAAAGTCACTTCAATATTTTTCTGGTCCTTTGCAAAGCTAGTCGCATAATGCCGCCAGTCCTCCTGGCTAAAACCAGTACCCTCACCATTAGAGACCATCAGTAAGGTTGGAATTTGTGAATCAATGCTAGAAGTAACCTTTTTCGCATTTTCCTTAACAGACAGGCTCTCATTTAACATAGCCTTTGACAAAATTTGACGGTAGGCTATCCGTTGATAGAGGCGGTGGTCACTATTACTGAGATTGGCATTAGGCACATATAAGCGACTCGGTAAATACCTTAATAAGCCTAATTGACTTCCCCAACGAGCCATACGTAAAATCTGGGGATGTATTGTTAAATGTGCATAACTTTCTGGTAGGGCCCAATCTAAACCAATGATAGCTTTCACTTCACTAGGGTATTTTTTCTGCCACAGAAGTGTCTCTAAGGAGGCCATCGAATGAGAAAGGATTATATAAGGACCTGAGACATGAGCCTTGGCTAGGGCTTGACGTGTCTCTGAAAGAACCTCAGAAACATCTCGGGACTTAGACGTGTCCTCGCTGTAACCATAGCCACCCCTTTCAACAACGACTATCTTATACTGCTTCGAAAGCCCATCATACAAGTCTTTAAAATCTAGAATGGGAGAGGCTGTTCCAGCACCAGAAAGAAAAACTAGAGTTTGTGGCCCCTCCCCCTTTACAAAGACGCTCATGTCATGGCCATTAACAGACACCATTTGCCCCATAGGTTTGAGGGAAGCCTTCTCTCTTTGCAAGGCTAATCTATGGTAAGTAAAGCTCGCTAGTACAAAGACTAGTACTGCTCCCAGCAAAAATAAAAGTCTTTTCCTAAAAACGTGCATGGTTTATCCTACTAAAAAGTCAGCTAGCTTAGCTAACCGACTTTCTGAATTATTCGGCATCTGGGCGTGATTTGCGAGCAATATCAGCAAGGATATTTTCTACAAATTCTGACACAGCTTCAGTGTGTGTTTGTTTTTGTCCATAGCGACGAACGTTAACAGTTCCGTCTTCCATTTCCTTATCACCAACAATCAATTGGTAAGGGATTTTTTGTGTTTGAGACGCACGAATCTTGTATTGCATTTTCTCGTTACGTTCATCCACTTCAACACGGATACCACGGTCACGAAGTTGTTTAGCAACTTCCCAAGCGTAATCTGTGTGGGCTTCATTTGAAACTGGGATAACAGTCACTTGTTGAGGTGCCAACCAAGTTGGGAAGGCTCCTTTATAGTTTTCAATAAGGATAGCTGTAAAGCGTTCCATTGTTGAGATAACACCACGGTGAATCATAACTGGACGGTGTTCTTCCCCATCAGCTCCGATGTATTTAAGGTCAAAGCGTTCTGGAAGCAAGAAGTCCAATTGGATAGTAGAAAGTGTTTCTTCATTACCAAGGGCAGTCTTCACTTGGATATCAAGTTTTGGACCGTAGAAGGCAGCTTCACCTTCTGCTTCAAAGTAGTCGAGTTCCATGTCATCCATGGCTGATTTCAACATGCTTTGAGCATTTTCCCACATTTCATCATTGTCAAAGTATTTGTGAGTATCTTTAGGGTCGCGGTATGACAAACGGAAACGATAGTCAGTCAAGTTGAAATCTTCGTAAACGTCGATAATCAATTGAAGCGTACGTTGGAACTCATCTTTGATTTGTTCAGGTGTTACGAAAGTATGACCGTCATTAAGTGACATTTCACGCACACGTTGAAGTCCTGTAAGGGCACCAGATTTTTCATAACGGTGCATCATACCAATTTCAGCGATACGGATAGGCAATTCGCGGTAAGAATGCACATGGTGTTTGTAAACTTCGATGTGGTGAGGACAGTTCATTGGACGAAGGACAAACTCTTCTCCATCCCCCATATCCATTGGTGGGAACATGTCTTCACGGTAGTGATCCCAGTGACCTGAAGTTTTATAAAGTTCTACAGAAGCAATTGGTGGAGTGTATACGTGTTGGTAGCCTGCTGCTACTTCCTTATCAACAATGTAGCGTTCCAAGACACGACGGATTGTCGCACCGTTTGGCAACCAGAATGGAAGACCTTGACCAACCTCTTGAGAAATCATGAACAAATCAAGTTCTTTACCAAGTTTACGGTGGTCACGTTCTTTAGCTTCTTCAAGGCGTTTAAGGTAAGCCTTGAGATCTTTTTTATCGAACCAAGCTGTACCGTAGATACGTTGCATCATAGCATTATCGCTATTTCCACGCCAGTAAGCACCTGCAACATTCAAAAGGTGGAAGACTTGGATACGACCAGTTGATGGTACGTGTGGGCCACGGCAAAGGTCAACGTACTCACCTTGACGGTAGATAGTCAAACCACCTTCATCTTCTGAATGTTCTTCAATCAATTCCAATTTATATGGATCGTTTTTGAAGATTTCACGCGCTTCGTCTTTTGTCACTTCTTCACGGATTGATGGGAAGTTTTCCTTAACGATTTTCTTCATTTCTTCTTCGATACGAGAGAGGTCTTCGTTAGAAATTTGACCAGCTTCATTGTCAGTATCGTAGTAGAAACCATCTTCGATAGCTGGACCAACACCCAAATGAATATCTGGGAAAAGGCGACGAGCTGCTTGGGCAAACAAGTGAGCTGCTGAGTGACGCAAGATTGGAAGAGCATCTTCGTGATCAGGTGTCACGATTTCGATACTTCCATCTTCAGTGATAGCACGAGTTGTGTCAATCAATTTGCCGTTAAATTTACCAGCAAGAGCTTTCTTAGCCAAAGAGTTGCTGATAGATTGTGCAATTTCAAAAGTTGTAACGCCAGATTCGAATTCACGAACAGCGCCATCTGGGAAAGTAATGTTAATCATCGTATTCTCCTTTATTATTGTTAGCATGAATATTATCGAGGTGCTCTTGAAATCAGGAACAGAAACGTTTTACTATCTTAAATATAAAAAAGCGACATCCTCAAAAGGACGTCGCAACGTGGTTCCACCTTAGTTCATGTACGACAAAAAACGAGTCTGTCCTACACCTCTGATTGGCTCTAACGTAGCCACCGTTTTATGTTTGCATAAAAAGTTAATCGAGTAGTCCCAATCATGTCCTCTGCGTGATTTCCAGCACCACACGCTCTCTGAAAGATTTCCCATGACTGATATGTCTCTATGCGTTATTATAGCATGAAACTGTAATTTTTCAAGCTAATTATCTCTTTTATTAATCAATTCTAAGATTTTATCTGACTAGAAAAATCTGGTAGCTTTCCTAATCCAATAGTTTCGTGATATTTCTGATTTTCTTGACCTGTTTGGCTGATCCTTTGAGGATACGAACAGAGCCATTAACAGGCAAGGTAATAGCCTTAGTTGGCAAATAAGTTACCATACGCGTCAAGCGTTTCATGGTACTATCTTCACCATTCAAATCATTGTGGAAATCCTTAGAAATCGTAAGGTCCAGGTAATACTCATAGACACGTTTTCCGAAGTTTTCCGCAGAAATTTCATAAAGCTTATCGGCCCACTTAGTCTCGTCTTTTTCTGGCGTTGCAATGGCTGCTTCCAAAATGGCCCCGGCTAAATCATTATCATGATAATAAAGCGTTCCAAACATCTGGTCTGTAATCACATTATCCAAATAAGGATTTCCATGAGCAATAATCGGAGTACCGCTAGCCAAGGCTTCCAGATAGGTCAATCCTTGAGTCTCACTGGTTGATGCCGAAATAAAGAAATCAGCAGCCTTATAATAAAGTGCTGTCTCACTAGGCGCAATCATACCAGTGAAAACCACCTTGTCCTGAATACCAAGTTTTTTGGCTTGAGACTTAAGATCTGGTAGGTAAGGACCGTCACCAGCCACAACCAAACGCACCTTGTCGTCTTCCTCCAAAACAGAAGGGAGAGCAGCCAGTACAGCCTGGATGTTTTTCTCATAGGACACACGAGAAAGGCTCAACAACATAGTCTCATCAGAGGCGATACCAAGCTTAGTTCTCAAGTCCGTCACATCATCTTCAGTAATCTCTGGACGTTGGAACTTTTCAAGTTCAATCCCCGTTGGAATGACACGTTTTTCAGCTGCAACCTTATACTTGAGCAAGAGATCATAAACAATCTCACTCGGACAGATAACTCCATCCAAATCGCTCATAAAGCCACGAACAATGTACTTAACCATACTTGGACGGATAACCATACCTTTGGCAATATAGCGGACATAGTCTTCATACTGAGTATGGTAGGTATGCACAACAGGAATCCTAAGTTCGCGTGCAATGGCAATCCCTAGCAGACCTAATGAAAACTCTGTCTGCGTATGAATAATATCAAGCTTATATTGTTTAGCAATCTCTAGTGCCTTGGAAAAGCCACGATAAGCTACACGGCGATCCTTAAAAGCAAAGAAAGGCACACTCGGAATACGGACAATCTGCCAGTCTTCATAGCGGTCAACATCTCTATCAGTCGTGGTAAAGATAAAGACTGTATGTCCCATTTTTTCCAACTGCGTCTTCAGCGTGCGAATACTAGTCGCAACACCTGATACCTGTGGAAAATAGGTATCTGTAAACAATCCGATACGCATTTAAATCTCCAATACTTCTTTGTAGGCTTCAACAAGTTTCTGAGCCACATCATCAATCGAGCGACTTTCTGCAACCTTATACCCTTCTTCTCGTTTGTCCACTTTACCATCGATAATATCTTGCAAGGCCACTACAAATTCGTCCACATTGTGCCCGAATGAGGCTGATTTGTCATCCACCCAGCCTTCATAAACAGGAATATCACGCAAGACCACATGCTGGTGACTGGCAAAGGCTTCTAGCACTACGATTCCTTCAGTTTCCTCGTATGATGGGAAAAAGAAGGCATTAGCACCACTCATGGCTCCCTGGAAGACGGCTCCCTTGAAATAACCTGGGAAGCTGACATTATCAGGATGCTTACCATTAACAATGTCTCGAATCTTTTTAGGAATTAGCCATTTGCTGATACTACCTAACCAAATGAAACGAACATGAGGCATCTTTTCGGCAACCTTGACGAAATCTTCAATTCCCTTGCGTTGGAAATAAAGCCCCGCACAAATCACCACTGGCTGTCCTTCCTTGATACCAAAGTAGTCTCGGAAAACTTCTTCCTTACGTGGATCCTTGCCGTATTTTTTCAAATCAATCCCATTTGAAACAGCAATGATTGGTGTGGTAACTCCGTAAGACTGAATCAATTTTTTGGAATACTCAGACGGTGTAATCACGTAATCGGCCTTTTGATACATGTGGGCCAAATATTTCCCAAAAAGTGGAGCCAAGAGGTTAGAACCGATGAATGAATTTTCAAAGTCCTCACGTGTCGAATGACCATGCATGATGACCTTCTTGCCACGGCGTTTTGCAGCATGCAACAACATCAAGCTGCGTGGCCCATAAGTATTAATATGAACGACATCATAATCACCCAAGATGTCCGTTGTATAGGGAATCCCCGCCAAGTCCAAGGCATGCATCTGATGGTGGAGAGCTCGTCCGATTCCTGATTTTTCAAGAACCGATTTTCCTTCAAGATAAAGTAGAACTTTCATACTCTTCATTATAGCTTAATTTAGTAGAAATTTCATCTTGCAGTTGGCTTTATCTTGATTTCTCATTTAATGAGATGGACAGCCAAACACTAAAAAAGATCGAGAATACTCGATCTTTTAGGTCATCATCTTAAACGTCTTTACGGCGACGATGGCTATATGCTACACCCATGACTGCTGCCACTTCTGCTGCCACACCAAGGGCAAGCAAGGCAGTATCGTTTGCTTGACCAGTCTCTGGAAGTTGAGGTCCTGATTTCTCAGAGGATTGAACTGGCTTAGCTGGTTTTGGAGTCACCGGTGGAGTAGGCGGAGTTGGTGGTGTTGGCGGAACCACTGGTGGTTTAGGTGGGACACTTGGTGGTGTCGGTGGTGTTGGCGGTGTAGGAGGTTTTGGAGAAATGTAACTATTGTTAAATTCTGTATCCAAAGGAAGGAGAACGGCTGCTACAAGTAGATTTTCCTTTTCACCTACAGTCTTAGTAACGGTCACCTGGAATTTAGCCACCATGTTATCATAAACCACGTCAGCTTCATTGCCCTTGACTTCTTCAACAGTGTAGTAGTAAACACCTGGTTTGTCGTAGACAATATTTCCAAAACTAATATTTCCTTGTGCATTATTGGTCACTGTTTGGATAACATTACCCTTGTCGTCCTTGGGGACGAAACTAAACTCACCACCTTTGAGGTTACGACCTGTAAGAACCTTGGTCAATTCGAATTTAGCCTTAGCTGGTTGCACGTCTTTAACATAGTTATTGAAAACAGTGTCTTTTGGATTAGCAACTGTTGATACCAAAGCATCACCATCTCGTGTCACTGTAATCCAGACAGTCGCTTTCATACCATCATAGATGATATCTTCGTTAGTTCCCTTAACTTCTTCAACAGTATAAGTGTAAGTTCCTGCCTTATCAAAGTGAAGTTCACTAAACGCAACACGACCATCAGCTGTATTACCAACTGTTTCGACAATATGACCGGCACTATCTTTGAGAACAAATTGGAACTCATTAGCAGTCAAAGTTTGGTTTACACCTGCCTTAGTCAATTCCTTACTGAACTGAATAGCGGCTTTAGCAGGAGTCACAAACTTGTTGTTAAAGATAGTATCTTTTGGATTAACAACGCTTGAAACAAGAGCATCACCATCACGTGTTACCGTGATAGAAACGGCTGCCTTCATCGTATCATAGACAATTGAGTCATCCTTACCTGCAAGCTCTTCAACGGTGTAGTTGTAAGTACCTACCTTATTGAAAGTCAACTCACTAAAGGCAACCTGACCGTCAGCTGTATTTCCTACAGTCTCAACCACATTTCCAAAGCGGTCTTTGAGGACAAATTGGAATTCATCAGCTTTAAGTCCTTGTTTAACACCGACCTTGGTCAATTCCTTACCGAATGCGATTTTAGCCTTAGCTGGGGTGACCAATTTATTATTAAAGACAATGTCTTCTGGATAGACAACTTTGGCAACCAATTTAACTTGATTGTCCACAGTTTCACGAACAACCTGAATGGTGATATTGGCTTCTAGTTTGTCATAGACCACATCTTCGTCATTACCTGCAACCTCTGTCACACGATAACGATAGATGCCTGGCTTACTGAGTGAGAGATCTGAAAAAACGATTTTACCCTTGGCATCATTAGTGGTTTCCCCTAAGTCAACAGGATTGGCACTATCAGTCACATCAACCAATTTGAAGGTAAATTCTTTGTCCTTGAGGTTTCTGCCTGCCAAGTCCTTCTCAAACTCAAGATTGAAATACGTTTGTTGTTCACCACCTGCATTTCCACGACCTCCAACTAAACGTACTTCATAATCATAATTTTTTGTCTCAGCATTCGTGTATAGGTTAACTTTATTCGTAGTATTATTCTGATTAGATGTTAGCTTTCCTAATCGTGTTTGATACCAAATATAAACCATACGATCTAGCTGATTAAGATTAAGTTCGAATTTAGTATCGTCGTGAGAAAAACTCTTGATTAACTCCATAGCAGATCCCTTGTCAATCCAAGGATCTGCTGAATCAATATAGCGAAGCTGTAGAGATCCATCCACAAATTTTTGGTTATCAGACCAGGTATCAATCAATTGAAGGTTATTTAAAACACGCCTAGCATAATTAACACGCATCCCCCAATTAATCAAAGTAGGATCATTCTTATCTTGACTACCCCACTTAGAAATAATTTCATCTTCTGGGATAGGATTAGCTTTCCCAACTGTAACATCTATAATATGGCCATCAAAATCAAGGTGTAAATGTTCCCCACCTTCAAAATCCTCTGAAAAGAGAGTATCTAACTCTAAATTCATAAATTTCCCGATAGGATAATCTTCAAAATAACGATTAAATGTGGTTTCAATTTTGTTTGTCTTGGGATCAACCTGAGCAATCCCTACAACTTCGTTATTAGGATTGTAAACATTAACACTATAACCCGTCCTAAACTGTAATGCACTTGGTATAGTGAGAATGACCTTATCACCTGAATTAATAGCTATATCATCAGGAAAAGGAATATTGTGATAAACAACCTTGTTAGTCGCGTACTTATTATTACCATTTGGAAATTCCATTTCCACATCAGGATTTTGAATATGGATTTCAGTTCCTATCTTTGTCACCTTGACATCCGCTGAGACGGGATTGGTCGAGTTGGTAATCTTAAGTCCAAAATTATCAAAAGACGTTGTGCTACTATTCTTTGCTTCTGCAAGAGCACTAGCTTCACGTGTCTCATTAACGGCTACAGGTGTCTCACTGAGCCCCTCACTAGTCTTATCTTGTGATGTACTCGTTTGTTCAGAGCTTGCAACCGTTTGCTCTTGAACCGCAGCTTCACTAGTAACAGCAGTCACTGAAATAGCACTGATACTTTCTGCATGAACGGTAGGTTCAACTGTCGCTTCATGACTTGAGACACTAGTGCTTGTCCTTTGGCCCCCACCATCAGACTCGCTAGCTTCCTCAAGTACACTCGTCGCTGGTTGCCCTTTAGGCTCCTCAGCTTGCTCTGCTTTGGCGGTACTCACACCAAAAACTGCAAACGAAAGTAAGACCGATGCAACGCCCACCGTAAACTTACGAATGGAGAAACGTTGCCTCGAATCACCGAATCGGTTATTCATGATTCTATCCTCCCATTATTACAAATCTTAACATTTTTGTAACCCTTTTCATTTTGGATTATACACTATTTTCAGAATTTTGCAAGAAAATTATTTACCTATTTGGATGTTTTGTAAAGCTTTCTAAGATATCAATAGATAGTGAATTTTGTAAACCCTTATATTATAGTCTTTCTTTCGGGACCTCTCTTTTAATATTGTTTTTATTTCTCATTTTATTGCCATAATTTTAATTCAAGTTCCGTCTGAAAAATGCTAAAATTCAGATTTTCTCTTAGAAAAATGAGAAGATTATCTTATCTAAAAGCAGAAAAAAACTGCCATTCTTAAATGAATAGCAGTCTTATTTAAGTTAATTAGGAAAATGAGCATAAACACTCATTTAAAGTATTTTAGTCAAGCTCTTTGAGAAACTCTACTAGAATAGCAGCTGATTGTTTCCCCGCCTGAATAATGAATTCATCAAAGGTAATGTTAGCATCATGAGCCGCTGTATCACTCATGGCACGTACAACGATGAAAGGCTTTTTAACACTGTGTGCGGCTTGAGCAATAGCTGCTCCCTCCATCTCTACAGCCAAGACTTCTGGAAAATGCCCCTTAATAGCATCAATCTTGTCTTGACCCGCAATGAAGCTATCACCCGTAGCGATTAGCCCAATCTTAGAATCAATGGAAGCCTGAGCCAAGACCTTCTCGAAAGTCTCTACGAAGGTAGAGTCACTTTCAAAGTAGAGTGGCTGCATAGACATTTGCCCATAATCATAGCCAAAGGCTGTCAAATCAACATCGTGATAGGCTAATTTTGAAGCCACAACCACATCTCCAATTTTAAGTCCAGGTGCTACTGCTCCTGCAGAACCAGTGTTAATGAGGGCATCAACACCAAAATGGTCTGCCAAGACAGCCACAGACATGGCTGACATAACCTTACCAACACCTGATTGCACCAAAACGACGTCGTGTTTGCCTAAGCGTCCTGTGTAGTAGGTATTGCCAAGAACAGTTTCTTCAACCTTATTTTCCAATTGCTCCACTAGAAGCACTAACTCCTGCTCCATGGCAGCGATAATTCCGATTTTCATATAGTTCCTTTTCAGCTTGTAATCTTTCCTGAATCAGTAGCTAGGGCTATCTGACTCATAGACTTTTTAGAAATAAAAGACAGCAATGAAGAGAAGAATCAAGAGGACCACAACCCAAAAGAGGATGCGATTAAGCTTGTGTTGAAATTGATTGCGTTTAGCATTCTCAATTCGACGGCTCTTGTAGGCAGAAGGCTGGTAATCAGCCTCATAATCCTCATCGTAGAACTCTTGATCATAGTCCTCATAATAAGGATGTTCCTCTAAATCGATTTCCCCACGCTTGGCCTGCTCAATGATATCGTCGGTCAAAAGTGGTTTTCCCATTGCTTATTTTCCTCCGAAATGAAGTGCATAGTATTGGAGTGCAATGATGGTTTTGGCATCCTGAATAGCCCCTGAAGCCACAAGTTCCATACACTCCTCATAGGTCAATTCATAGAGTTCAAGGAACTCATCATCATCAAGTGGACGTGGATTTTCCACAGGTTTAAGGTTGGTCGCTACATAGAGTTTGATTCTCTCATTACAAAAGCCAATGGCTGTGTAAAATTCATAAATCAATTCCAGATCACCCTTGTATTGAGTCTCCTCTTCAAGTTCACGCGCTGCTGCAGCCATTTCATCGCCAGCTTCACCGACTTCCAGTTTACCTGCAGGAATCTCGTAAGAAACCGCCTCAATAGCCTTACGGTATTGTTTGACGATAATGATTTTCCCTTCTGGGGTAACCGCTAAAACAGCTACTGCTCCCTTGTGGAAGATGAGTTCACGACCAGCTGTCTTACCGTCTGGTAAGAGGACTTCGTCTACTGCAACTTCAAAAATATGTCCCTTAAATTTTGACTCACGTTTGAGTGTTTTTTCTTCAAAATCCATGAATTGACTCCTTTTACTTCTGACCTCATTCTAGGCTACCCCTACTCTACAAGAGAATCTAGCTCAGATAGCCTTAAGCCTACTTTTGTTGGCTTGGGTGGTGAGGTTTCTTAATGGCATAGCCTTCTTTATTGACCTGACGGCCACGTCCAATGGCTACGCTGTCAGCTGGCACATCATCTGTGATGGTTGAACCAGCCGCTGTGAGGGCGTTAGCCCCAATTTCAAGCGGTGCAATCAAGGTTGAATTGCTTCCGATAAAGACATTATTGGCAATTTGTGTCTTGAACTTGTGTTGTCCATCATAGTTAACAGTAATTGTTCCAGCACCAAAGTTAACATCAGAACCAACTTCCGCATTACCAATGTAGGTCAAGTGACCAGCCTTAGTATTTTCACCGATGGTAGAACCCTTAACCTCGACGAAGTTACCGATATGAACACCTTCTTTGAGAATTGAATCCGGACGAACATGGGCAAACGGACCAACGGTAACACCTTTTTCAACCACTGAATGCTCAATCATAGAGTTAGTGATAACAGTATTGGCACCGATAGTTGAATCAACAATATAAGTCCCATTGGTAAGCACTGACTCTGCACCGACTTTAGTTTGCCCTTTAAGCGTAACATTGGCTTCAATGACAACGTCTGGCTCAATTTCCACATCCACATCGATATAAGTAGCGTTTGGATTTTGGAAAGTAACACCATTAACCATGTGAGCTTGGTTGATGCGACGACGCATAACATCTTCTGCCGTAGCCAAGGCAACACGGTCGTTAACCCCGAGACTTTCTTCAAAGTCACGAAGAGTGAAGGCACCTACTTTTTCACCATTCTCACGGAAAATAGAAATAACATCAGTCAAATAGTATTCCCCTTGAGCGTTGTTAGTGTTGATATTTTTAAGTGCTTCGAAGAGACGTTTATTGTCAAAGACATAAGTCCCTGTATTGATTTCTTTGACCTGTTGTTCGAATTCGTTGGCATCTTTTTGCTCAACAATCTTAGTCACTTCGCCATTTTCGTTACGGATAATACGACCATAACCAAATGGATTGTCCGCAGTTGCAGTCAAGATAGTGGCAACATTTTTGTGATTAACATGGAAATCAATAAGGTTTTTAAGGCTTTCACCAGTAATCAAAGGCGTGTCACCAGCAATAACAAGCGTTTGACCTTCAAGTCCAGCCAACTCTTCTTCAGCCATCATTACTGCGTGACCAGTCCCCAACTGCTCAGTTTGCATGGTGAAGGCAGATTGACCATCCAAAACCTCACGAACAAGCTCAGCCTTGTGACCAATAACAGTAACGTTTTTAGCTGGTTCGATAGCTGAAACTGCACGGAAGACGTGCTCAAGCATAGTGATGCCTGAAACCTTGTGCAATACTTTTGGAAGATCTGATTTCATGCGAGTTCCTTTACCCGCAGCAAGGATAATAGCGTAATTACTCATTTTCTTTTTCCTTCTTAAGATTTTTTTGTGATGGTTTCCTTCGAGACGGTCTTAGCCTTGAGCCCCAAATCTCAGGGCCTCCACCTCCCACTGGGATAGCCTACGAAAGAAAGGGGCCTTGAAAACATAGTCTCTCATTTCTTAGAAAAGATGTCCTCATAACAGACGTTTTTTAGGGCCTCTGATTATCTATAATCGCCCTATTATACCATAAATGAAAAGGTTTTGGCAGAATGAAAGGTAATGAAAAAAGAGCTTATGCTCTTTTTCTAAGTATAGTTATCCTATAACCATTCTTTGTATTTCTTAATATAGATATGCTTCACAAAGGTAACACTAAGCATATACAAAGTAATGATGATAAACAAGAGAATGAAATAGAGACCGTTTAGATGGCTGAGTTTTAAGAGACTAGCCAATGGACTGTATGGAAGAGAAGTCACAAAGAAAGCAGCAAATAAGGTTGTCACAACAACTGATGGTGCTGGGTGACTTTGAATAAATGGTAGTTTTGGTGAACGTAACATGTGGATAACCATGGTTTGAGACCACATAGATTCGATAAACCAACCTGTTTGGAAAATAATGATAAAGGCTGCTGCTTCTGGTGAACCATGAACATAGCCATGCCCCAAAATCATTGGCACAATGATGAAATAGAGCAAGATATATGTCAAAATATCAAATACGGACGAAATAGGTCCTATCCAAGCCATGAAACGCATGATTGATTTGGCTTCCCAGATATGTGGCTCTTTAAGAAATTCCTTGTCCACATTGTCAAATGGAAGGGCGATACAAGAGATATCATAGACAAGATTTAGGACAATCAAATGCACAGGTGCCATTGGTAGGAATGGTAAGAAAATGCTGGCAAAGAGGAGAGAAAAGATATTCCCGAAATTTGAAGAAACGGTCATCTTGATATATTTGGTCATATTAGCATAGACCTTCCGTCCTTCAACCAAACCTTTTTCCAAGACCATTAAATCCTTATCAAGCAAGATAACATCTGCAGTTTCTTTGGCGATATCAACAGCTGTATCCACAGAAATCCCCACATCTGACACCTTCATGGATGGGGCATCGTTGATACCATCACCCATATAGCCTACCTTATGCCCATTTTCCTTAAGGCTTAGGATAATTCGTGCCTTTTGGTCTGGGGATAACTTAGCAAAGACTGTTGTCGTTTCCACAGCCTTAGCCAAATCTTGATCTGACATGGTATCAAGATCACTTCCAAGTAGAATGTGCGTCACATCTAGACCAACTTTTTCACAGACAGCCTGTGTCACCTTATCATTGTCTCCAGTCAAAATTTTTGTGGTCACACCATATTCCGCCAAAGCCTTGATAGCAGGTGCTGCTGATGGTTTTGGTGGGTCAAGGAAGGCAAGATATCCCGTCAAAATCATATCACTTTCATCTTCAACACTAAAGACGTCATTTTCATTAAGTTGTGATTTGTAGCTAACACCGAGAACACGCAAACCTTGTTCATTCAACTGTGCAACTTCCGCAAGGACTTCCTCACGAACATCGTCAGTCAATGGGATAATGTCTCCCTTGTATTCCACATAGTTAGAAACAGAGAGCATTTCTTCAAGGGCACCTTTTGTCACCATGCTAACAAATCCATCAGTGTCTTGAACAATGACACTCATGCGACGACGTTCAAAATCAAAAGGTAGCTCATCAATCTTGTGGAAGGTCTGGTCAAGGTCACGAACGATGTCATGTTTCTTAGCTTCTCTTTCAGTTCGGCTAATAATGGCACGGTCCATAAGATTTTTTAAGCCAGTTTGGAAATAAGAATTAAGATAGGCTCTCCGAAGTACTGATAGGTCAAGGTCACCATGGATATCAAGAGGGTACTCAAGAACGATTTCATCCTGAGTCAGGGTTCCTGTCTTATCCGTACAAAGGATGTCGATAGCCCCTAGGTCTTGAATAGCATTAAGTTTTTTGATGACCACCTTTTCCTTGGCCATAATGATAGAACCCTTGGCAAGACTGGCTGTGATAATCATCGGCAACATTTCTGGGGTCAAACCGACTCCCACACTAAGGGCAAAGACGCCGGCTTCAAGCCAGTCCCCATCTGTTAAACCGTTAATCACAAAAACAACAGGAACCATAACCAACATGAGTCGAATCAAGAGCCAAGAAATGGAATTCATCTCACGTTCAAATGAAGTTGGTTCGTCATAAGTATTGATGGTCTGCTCAATTGCTCCCATCATGGTTTCATCACCAACAACTAAAACCAAGGCTGTTGCACGACCAGAGATAACATTAGTTCCCATGAAAGCAAGGCTCTCACTTTCAAGCAGGCTCTCTAGATTTTGACCATCTGCTTTAGCCAGACAAGCTTTTTCCACAGCATCGCTTTCACCTGTCAAGCCAGACTGTTGAACAAAGAAATCACGAGAATCTAGTAAGACCACATCAGCCGGAATCATATCTCCCGCACTTAGTTTGACCACATCTCCAACCACAATTTCATCAATTGGGATTTCTTGCTCACTGCCATCTCGAAGTACTGTTGCTGTATTGACAATCATGCGAGACAAATTACTGGCAGCCTTGTCGCTACGAAGTTCTTGAATAAAACGGATACCACCAGATATCAAAACTAGAGTGACAATGATGATAGAAGTCGTTGGGTCTTCTTCACCCGGTTTAGCAAGCCAGACATTGGTGATAAAGGAAACCAGAGCAATGACTAAGAGAATAACAGTAAAGGGATTGATGATAGATTCATAAATCTTTTTAATGATAGAATCCTCTTGTCCTTTGGTTATGACATTTTCCCCAAAAAGGTCACGGTTTTCTTCTACTTGGTCTTCCTTCAAGCCATCCAAATGAGTCTTGTAGCGAGTAAGGGTTGTTTCAAGTGGCTCTTGAAGAGCAGCAATAAGTCTTTCTTTATTTGTTGACATTGGAATCTCCTTATTTAATCAGGAGCCAATCACTTATGGAGTCCCTAAGACACTAATCAGCGATTGACTGGTTAGGTGCGGTTCGGGGTGATCGTCGATTAGTCTCATAGGTTTCTCCTTTCATTTTTTTACATAGTGGGTGGACCTCAGACAAAAGAAAAGAGTCCTACCCATATACAGGTAAGACTCTATAAACTCGAGGTTGATTTTTTAATAGATTCTGTCAAAAAATGGACCGTTCAAGCTTTAGCTCCGCAAGGCGATGAAATGAGCTTAGTCTTGACCTTGGCGATCAGGACTGTTGACCAACGAGTAGTGTCTCCACTGCTTTGCGGTAGTCATCCGTATCCTTGTGGTAGCCTCACCTACCGTATTTCACTGAAAATTATACTCCTAAGGCGGTAACTTGTCAAGGGGAAAAGTTACTTTTTGCTTGAGTGGATAATAAAAAAGAGGTTACGCTCTTTTTTGTAAAATAATATTTTTTGAGACTTTCCTTAAGTGAGTGCGGACGTCAGCGAACTTCTTCGAAGCTCCATGACTAATTTTTGAGCCTAAGGTCTCAAAAATTCCGAGTTCTAGAAATACAAGTATTTCTAGAACTTTTCTCACAGCGGAAAGTCTCGTTAAGTGCTCGCTTTGCTCGCTAGAAGCAAGTCAAACCAAGAATACAATTATTTTTCTTTGACAGGTGTTAAGGTAATGTCGCCCTCATCATCATCATAATATACTCTTGCGGTGATTTTATCACCATTGATAGAGGCATCTTTTAACATTACCGCAGCGACATTTGAACCAATACCACTATTGTTGCCATCTCCATCATCACTCAGAGAAATTGTTTTACCATCTTTGGAAATTAAAAAAAGAGCACTTGGCTCTTTCCTACTTTCCTTGCTTGATATAAGTCCCTTGTAGCTTACCATGTAAGATGTAATCTACGGATTTGAGCTCATCAATAGTCCGACAATCAAGGGCACACATGATGAGACGAAGGTCTTCCTTCCAGCCATTGACAATAGCCACAACCTTATCCACAGGGTAACGTTCCACCAATTCAAGGACAGTGCGTGAGAGCCCAACGCCTTTTGCTCCTAGAACCAGGCATTTGACCATATCGAGTGGGTTTCGCACGCCACCTGAGGCTAGGATTTCCACATTATCACGAAGGTCTTGGGCTTGCAAGAGGGTCTGAACGGTGCTTTGTCCCCAGTCATTGAGGTAATCACGGTTACCGCCTCGACTATTTTCAATATAGGCGAAGCTAGTCCCACCACGACCTGAGATATCCACAGTCTTGATGCCTTGAGACATGGCATAATGAATGGTTTCCACATCCATACCAAAGCCGACCTCCTTAAGCACAAGAGAAACCTCTATGTTCTGTGCATAAGCCGCCACATTTTCCTTCCAAGTGTGGAAAATACGCTCTCCCTCAGGCATGAGAAGCTCCTGCATAAGGTTAACATGGAGCTGTAAAAAGACTGGATTCATAGCTTCCACCGTCTTAATCCCCAGGTCCACAGACTTATCCACACCGATATTGGTCGCAAGGTCTAAGTCTGGAAACTCCTGACGATAGTCAAAGGATTCTGGTGCTTCTCCCTTTAGAGCAGCACTGTAGGAACCCGTCACCATGAGAATACCTGTTCGACTGGCCACCTCAGCCAATTTACGATTAACTGCACCACCTTTGGCAGAACCACCTGTCATGGCATTGATATAAAAGGGAAAGTTCCAATCTCGTCCTGCAAAATGTGTGGACAAGTCAATCTGATCTAAATCATAAGTTGGTAGAGACTTGTGGATAAGTTCCATATCGTCAAAACTATTATAGGGCGACTGGTACTTGAGGGCATAACGGATGTGATCGTCTTTACGATTTGTCATAGGTTATTTCTTTACTTTCTTGCGTGATAATATCTACTAGGCTGACCTTTAAACCTCATACAAGAGCTCTATTCCTACCTGTTGCCAACGCTCAACTAGAGCATCTCGGCTAGCTTGGTCAAAGGCAAAGGCGATACCACAGTCGCCACCTCCAGCTCCAGAGGACTTAGCAATGGCATCGAGTCCTTGCTCTGCTTCTTTGAGTTTTTTCAGCTTGTCCACATAAATATCTGGACTCAGTGATTCCAACTGGTCACTGACAGCTTGAAGGCTGCTCTTAAGCAAGTTCTTATCTCCTGTTTCCAGAGCCTTGATGGCAGCTTGAACAGCAACTTCGGTTTCACCTAGATACTTGCTTGATATACGAGATTTGGCCATCTTAACCATGTCTTTGGAGATAGCAGCTTGCTTGGTCCAGCCCACCAAAAAATGAGCTTTGAGAGCTGGTACTACTGGTCTGATACGATAGCCCCAGTCTAATTCCAAAAGTTCTGATAGAGTCATTTGGTTTATAAGCTTTGCTATTTTTGCACGGTCAAAAGAGCGATAGGAAACCAGATCCTCGTATACGATACAAGCTAGGTCCCCCATAGAACCGTTGTCTCCTTGTTTGAGGAGGGTGTAACTAGCTAATTTAAAGAGAATGTCTTCGGACAAGTCTTTCTGCAGAGCCGCTGCCAGGGCCTTGAGGGTCAAAACCACAACTGAACCTGATGAGCCAATGCCAAATTTAACACCATCTCGCTCCAACTTTCCAGTAATTGAAAGGTTCAGAATAGGCAAGTTCTCACCACAATAGGCTTCAAAAGTATTCAAAGCCTCTTGAATGAGGGCATAATTTGCGTCTGGCTCACGGTTAACACTATAGTCAAACATATCAGAAGATAGCTGTGTGCTTGGTGCTTCCTTGACCTCTGCTGACATAAAGATAGGGATGAACTGGATTAGGGCTGTCTGCCCAGGTGTTAGAACTGAATATTCTCCAGCAATGTAGAGTTTTCCGCCAGTTTTTACCCTGACTCGACTGACCGACTGCTTAGGCATCTGGCAACTCCTTGGTGCGTGAAACAATGACCTCATAGTCCTTACGGAAGTGCTCTGCTAGGCGGTCCAGGTCTTCTTCCAGACAAAGCACCTTAACATTTGGTCCTGCATCCATAGTGAAATAACACTGTTCACCAGAGGCACGGAGGGCCTTAACCTTGTCCATAGCCTGATAGGAAGCATCCGTCAGATATGAAAATGGAGGGTTGGCCGTACTTGTGGTTTGGTGCATACGAAGGGCATTTGCTTCAGTGAGCTCACCGACCGCTTGGAAATCATTAGCCTTGAGATAGCCTAACATATCCTCGTAATCCTGCTCGGACTGTTTAATCCACTCTGGGAAGGATGTCGATGTTTCGGTACACAACTTCATACCATCACGGCTTGATACGGGTTTCTTTTGGTCTGTCAAAACCAGCATAATCATGGCCAATTTAAGGTCTGTTTCTACTTGGTAAACATCACCACTATTCTTGTCCCAAGCTGCCAATGGACCAAAGAAAGACCGTGATGAGGAACCTGAAGCAAACTTGGCAATTTGAGCCAATTCAGACTGCGTTTTTCCTACTTGGAAAAGCTCGTTAGCCGCCTTAACTAGGGCAGAAAGTCCTGAGGAACTTGAGGATAGACCCGCTGCTGTTGGCATGTTGTTCCAAGTTTCAATCTTGACATGTTGGTTGGGATTAGTACGGAAGAGATCTAAAACCTTGCTGGCCTTGGTTGTTTCTTTTTCCCCTTGGAGCTCATCATCGATATACATGACATCACCAGTCGTATCCTCAGGCAGAAAAGATAACTTGGTTTCCGTATACATATTTTCCAAAGTCAGTGAGATACTACTGGTTGAAGGAATCATACGCTCCGCATCTGCCTTACCCCAGTATTTGACAATAGCAATATTTGCGTACGATTTGACGCTTACAGGCTTTCTATCCACGTGTTTACGGCTCCTTTTTCTTGAAGTTTTTTAGCAATCGTTCGGGCTTGGTCTTTAGTACTTGTCAGGGCAATAATACAGCCACCAAGTCCTCCGCCTGACATCTTGGCTCCCAGTGCACCATGCTCCAGAGCAGTTGCTACTAGAAGATCCGACAAATCACAAGACACCCCTAAAGATTTAAGGTGATTATGGGCTTGAGACATGAGCTGACCAAGAAGCTTTTGATCCTTGGCTTTGAGGGCGCGTTCTGCCTTCTGACTTAATTCGCCCAGTTGGTTGAGATCTGACAAGGCATCTAAACCAATGGCCTCAACCTTTTCCACAGCCTCACGGGTATTTCCATGGATACCCGTATCAGCAATGACCAGATAGGCACCTAAATTGACCTCGATTTCCTTGAAACCGATATTACGCGTAAAGCTAATAGCTTTGTCACTCAAGCAGGTCTTTGCATCTAAACCACTAGGTTTACTATGGGCAATGGTCTCCGCCTGATGGACTAGCATTTCCAAGGTCTCCTGGCTAAGCTCCTGATCAAAATAATCAAAGACCGCTCGAATTGCCGCAATGGCTACAGCCGCAGACGACCCCATGCCACGCTTTTCAGGGACACTAGACTTAATAGCATAGCTAATAGGCTGATTCTTGATTTCCAGATAATTAAGCGCTGAAAAAATCGCTGTCGTCAAGGGATCTTGAGCCTTGAGCGTCAAAGGAGTCGCAGCCGCCTGAATCTGACAGACAACCTCAATATCCTTAAGAGGGAGGGCAAGGGCAGGATGACCATAAACGACCGAGTGCTCCCCCATCAAAATAATCTTACTGTGAGCCTTGCCCACTCCTACTTTCTTAGTCATAAATTACACACACTCACAGACGAATTTGCAGGCGAGTGTCTTTCTAGATTTTTCATACAGATTCTAGTGGTGACTCAAGGTCAATCAAGCATTCAAAGGAGACAAAGAGCACCAATCTAAAGAATTTTCTTATAGCACTTCTATCTTATCATCAAAGCGCAAAAAAAGCGACATCTAACCTAGAGTGTCGCTTTGCATTAGAGATATGATCTTATTTTGATATTTCTATCTTAAACTAGTACAATACCAATGAGGTTTTAAAATGATTGATGTCGAAAAACTAATTAAACAGAACTCCGAACTAATGGCACTATTAAAGATTATCCACTCTTTCCAACTAAATGACTGTTGGCTTTGTGCTGGAACTATACGCAATTATATTTGGGACTACTTAAGTACCGGAAATACATCTTCAAATATCAATTTATCTGATATCGATGTCATTTTCTTTGATAAAAATATATCATATGAACGAACTGTTGAAATAGAGAATCAGATAAAGAGAAGACATCCTGAATACAATTGGGAAATAAAAAATCAGTATTATATGAATATACATAGTCCTAATACTGAAAAGTATATCAGCTCTACAGATGCTGTTTCAAAATTTCCCGAAAAATGTACTGCTATAGCTGCTAGACTAAATGACAATCAGGAACTAGAGGTATTTATTCCTTTTGGAACAGACGATTTGATTAACTTCAGAGTATCACCCACACCGCATTACTTTTCAGATAAAGAACGACAAACGGTCTATAACGAGAGAGTAAAGAAGAAAAATTGGAATACAATATGGCCCAACATTTCTATAGAATTTATCAAATAGATTAAACTATTATTTGAGATCTACTTTCTTCAAGACTTTCCGCTGTGAGAAAAGTTCCTGGAACTATTAAGTTTCAGGAACTCGGAATTTTTGAGACCTTAGGCTCAAAAATTAGTCATGGAACTTC
>NZ_KV810696.1:121188-121703 GCF_001812855.1 Streptococcus sp. HMSC072D03 | reverse complement strand
ACTTTCTTAGTTGTTGGGTTGTAGTAGTTTACAACTTGGGCCGCAGTATTTTCGATATCTACACCACCTGCAACATCAGCTTTAACTGTTGTTGGGATGTCGAACTTGTAGTAACGTCCAAAGGCGAATTTAGTTGTGTCGATAACTTGTGTGTTTTCTGCATCGCCAAGTGACTTAGTGAAGCCAGCTTTAAGGGTTGCAGTGATCACACCGTTGTTAACTGTGATATCAAATTTGTCTGTGACTTCTGCGCCTGTTACTGAATCGTAGGCTTTAATAGCTGAAGCGTCAAGATTCAATTTAGTTTCATCGTAGTCATCTGAGATTCCTACTGATTGGATGTTGTCCTTGTTAGCTGCGTCGAATTTAGTTGTATCCAACCATACTTGATAAACCAATTTTTGACCACGTTTAACAGTCTTGGTATTCAAGTTTTCTGCTTCGTTGTTTGAGGCATCGTCCGCATATGGGTTCGCATTGGTATCTGCGTACTTGTCTGCCAACTCTTTATCATC
>NZ_KV810696.1:112099-121088 GCF_001812855.1 Streptococcus sp. HMSC072D03 | reverse complement strand
TGTTACACGGTTGTTAAATTCTTTATCCGCAGGTTCTGTCACGTTTGTGATCAAGGCTTTCGCTGTACCATCATGAGAAACAGTAACGGTTACAACAGCAGCCATTGTATCGTAATCGACAGTTGCGTCTGTACCCTTAACCTCTGTTACAGTGTACTTGTAAGTACCTTCTTGACCCTTCTTGTATTTAAGGGCTGTAACTTTTTCACCAGCTTTATTTGTGTACTCTACTGGAGAGAATTTAATCTTACCAGCTGCATCGTTGGTTGCAGTTGCAATCACAACATTGTCACTGTCTTTCAACTCGAATGTGAATTCGCCAGCCTTAAGGTCACGACCTTCCAATTTCTTAGTGAAGTTGAATTCTACTGAGATTGGAACACTGTTTACACGTTTTTCAGTTGGTTTTTCAGGTTTTTCAACTTTCTTAGTTGTTGGGTTGTAGTAGTTAACAACTTGAGCCGCTTTGTTTTCGATATCTGCACCAGCTACAACATCGCCTTTCACTGTTGCTGGAATATCAAATTTATAGTAGCGTCCAAATTCAAACTTAGTTGTATCAATGATTTGAGTATTTTCAGCGTCGCCAAGTGACTTAGTGAAGCCAGCTTTAAGGTTAGCTGTAAGAACACCGTTGTTATCAGTGATATCGAACTTGTTAGTAACATCTGCACCAGTTACTGAATCATAAACCTTGATTTCTGAAGCATTAACAATCAATTTATCCTTATCGTAGTTATCTGTGATTCCTACTGTTTGGATATTGTCTTTGTTAGCTGCATCAAATTTAGTTGTATCCAACCAAACTTGGTAGTAAAGTTTAGATCCACGTTCAACTGATTTAGTATTTAAGTTTTCTTCTTCGTTGTTGTTTGTATTATCGACATATGGGTTTGTATTTGTTTCACCATATTTATCTGTCAATTCAGAATCATCATCAACGAGCTTAGTACCAGTGATATCGAATTTCGCTTTAGAAACAACGTATTTCTCTGGTTGGAACTTAGGTTCTTCAGGAGGTGTTACACGGTTGTTAAATTCTTTATCCGCAGCGTCTGTTACGTTGGCAACGATTGCTTTAGCTGTACCGTCATGTGAAACCACAACTTTAACAGTAGCAACCATTGTGTCGTATTTGACAGTTGCATCTGTACCAGGAGTTTCTTCTACTGTGTAGTTGTAAGTCTTACCAAGATCATCGCGACCGAACTCGAGAGTCTTGAAGACAATCTTACCAGCAGCATCATTCTTCACGCGTTCAACTTCAACGCCGTCTTTCTTCAATACGAATTCGAATTCGTTAGCTTGAAGTTCACGACCTTCCAAACGTTTAGTGAAGTTCATTTCAACTGGAACTGGAACGCTGTTAACACGTTTTTGTGTTGGTTTTTCAGGTTTTTCAACTGTCTTGCTCACTGGGTTGTAAACGTGAACTGTTTGGTTGGCTGTATTTTCAATATCAGCACCAGCTTTAACAGATTCTTTAACAGTTGCTGGAATATCAAATTTATAATAACGTCCAAAAGCGAACTTAGTAGTATCGATAACAGGGTTGTTTACTTTATCTTTGATAAATGCTTCTTTAGAAGTTGCAGTGATTGTGCCGTTTTCAACTTTGATGTCGAATTTAGCAGTCACATCTGCACCAGTTACTGAATCGTAGGCTTTGATATCAGATGCGTTAACGTTCAATTTATCTGCGTCGTATGTATCAGATACACCAACGTATTGGATGTTGTTAGCTTCTGTGAATTTAGTAGTATCAAGCCATACTTGGTATACCAATTTAGAACCGCGTTTAACAGTCTTAGTATTCAAGTTTTCTGGTTCGTTGTTTGCAACACCATCAACATATGGATTCGCATTTGTTGCTGTGTACTCGTTACCAGGTACATCATCGTCGTCATCCATCAACTTGTTACCAGTGATGTCGTATTTCTCTTTAGAAACGACAAATTTTTCTGGTTGGAATTCAGGAGTTTCTGGAGGAGTGACTTTGTTGTTGAATTCTTTATCTGCAGTACCGTCAGTTGCGTTACCGTTAGCGTCTACACCACCAGTTGATGTAACGTTTGTAACAGTAGTCAATGTGTGACCATTCTTAGCAACTTCAACTGTCACTGTAGCTTTCATCTTATCGTAAGTCATTCCGAATTCTTTGTTTTCAGGAATCACTTCTTCTACAGTGTAAGTGTGTGTACCAACTTTAGTATTGTCAAATGACAATTCTGAGAAGGTTACGTTACCAGCAGCATCATTTTTAACTGTTTCAACGACGTTACCAGCAGCATCTTTCAATACAAAGCTAAATTCACCAGCTTTAAGTTCACGACCTGCCAATTTCTTAGTGAAGTCAAACTTAGTTACAACTGGAGAAACTACATAGTTGTTGAACTCTGTGTCTTCAGGCATTGTAACAGCAGTACTCAAGAGACCTGTAGCAGCATCTTTAGTAACTTTAACTTTCACTTCTGCGTTCATAGTATCGTAATCGATGTTTGTATCGTTACCAGCTTTTTCACGCACAGTGTAAGTGTGTTCACCTTCAGCACTGTATTCAATAGCATCAAATGTGATTGAACCATCTGCTGCATTTTTCTTAGTTTGAATAACATTGCCGTTTTCAAGCAATTCGAATGTGAAGGCACCTGCTGTGAGCGCTTTACCTTCAAGACGTTTAGTGAACTTAAATTGAGCTTGAGTTGGAGCTGATGTGAATGTATTGTTGAATTCTGTATCAGTTGGAAGAGTTGCAACAGCAGTAAGCGCATGACCTGACTTAGTAACCGTAACTGTTACGTTAGCTTTCATTGGGTCATAAGTCATACCTGCTTCAGTTCCTTGAACTTCTTCTACAGTGTACTTGTGGTTACCAACTTGAGCATTTGTAAATGTCAAGGCATCGAAACGAACACGTCCGCTAGCATCATTTTGTTTTGTTTGAAGGACTTTACCATCTTTGTCTTTCAATACGAAGCTAAATTCGCCAGCTTTCAAGTTACGACCTGCAAGAGCTTTGCTGAAGTCAAATTGAGCAGTTACAGGAGCTACAACGTGGTTGTTGAAGATCTTGTCATCACTACCAGTTGCTTCACCACCTGTTGAAGTCATTTCAGTCTTAGCAGCCAAAAGACCTGTAGTAGCATCTTTAGTAACCGTTACTTTAACTGCGATAGTCATTTCATCGTAGTCTACATCGGCATTGTTGCCTTTCACTTCTTTAACAGTGTAGTTGTAGACACCTTCATGGTCAAATGACAATTCGCTAAAGTTAATCTTACCGTTAGCTTTGTTGGTTACAGTTTCATTAACATTGTTATCACCAGTCAACGTGAAGCTAAAGTCACCTGCGTTCAAAGTACCATTTGAAAGTGATTTATCAAAGTCAAGGTTAACTTTAACCGCACCTGGTGTGAATGTGTTATTGAATTCTGTATCTGCTGGAAGAATGTTAGTTGCTTTAAGAACGTGGCCTTCCTTAGTAACAGTGATTGTTACTTCAGCTTTCATTGTATCGTAAGTCATACCAGCTTCTTTATTATCTGGGATAACTTCTTCTACAGTATACTTGTGAGTACCAACTTGAGTATTATCAAATGTCAAGTCATCAAAGGCAATAACACCATTAGCGCTGTTTTTCTTGGTCTGAAGAACATTACCAGTTGAATCTTTAAGAGCAAATGTAAATTCGCCTTCTTTAAGAGTACGACCTGCAAGAGCCTTACTAAAGTCGAACTTAGTCTTAACTGGAGCTACAACGTAGTTATTGAAAATTTTATCATCTGCACTTGATTTGAATCCACCTTCAGCACTGTATTTAACTGAAGCTTGCAAATCACCAGCAGCATTTTTCTCAGTTACAGTAACTGTCATTGTAACAGTCATTGCATCATAATCGACGTTTGTATCTGAGCCTTTAACCTCAGTAATTGTGTAAGTGTATACTCCAGCTTTGTTAAATGTTAATTTACTAAATGTAGCTTTACCATTTTGGTTAGTTACTGTTTCTTCATATGAAGGAACTGATTTGTTAGCTTGCTCTTCTTTAATCTTAAAGTTAAATTCACCATTAACAAGTGTGCGTCCTTCAAGTTGTTTTTCAACTTCTGGAGTCACTGTTACAGGTTCTGACTTCACATAGTAGTAGACTGTTGGCTTGTATGGCGTCAAAGAGTTGAGCAAGTCAACGTTAGTACCAATACCTCCTACTCCACGCTCTAATTGTGCGTTTGGAGAAAGGTGACCGATATTATCTCCCAAGAATGGTACAAATACTGTCTTATACGGAGTGTAAGAAGCATCTCTTTGGAAATCAAATGGAACGTCCTTACCATTTGGATAGTTCGTTTTTGCCCCTGTTCTTGGATCAGTTACAGTGTGTGCAATCGTTTTAAGTGGTGTTTTCTTAACAACCAACTCTTCTTTGTTATAATCACCTGGTTTAATAGGCTTGGTTTCTGCTAGCAACATATAGCCATCAGTGTTCAATGTACCATCAGAACGTTTGTTTTGTTGTCTTGGATCTAATAAGTAGACACGAATGACAACAGATCCATCTTCTCCAACAATTTCTTTGATACGTTTTATTCCAGCACGATCAGCATCCATAAACTTGGTACCAACTGTATAAGGACGGCTAACATAACCAGTTGTTGAATCTGGAGTAGCTGTTTGATAAAGTTTGTAACCATCAAATTGACGTTCACCAGATGCTGTAAAGTGTTGTCCTTCCATCGCTTTCAGCGTGTAGTTGGCTAATGTTACTTCATTACCATTTGGTACATAATCTTGAACAGTTTTATCTGTTTTATTCGCATTAAATGAAGTATTATTTCTATCGACTACTCTATAGTAAGTTGATTTTTGAACAAATAATGGAATTTTAGCATTCGTATCTGTAATAGTACGACCATTATATGCTGGTTCTACAACGTTGATGATATCCGTTGAATTACGCGCAGCATAAACTGCATCATATAAAGCTTGTTCTGTAGGAGTTAGATTGTGTCCTGGAGCAACTAAAGCCTTGATACTTGGACCAACTTCATATCCAAGTTGGATAAACGGTGAATCTGTCTTCCCTGGTCCAGCACCTAAACCTTTATCGTAATCTACTTGCCAAGTTAACTCCCCATTAGAGGCTGCTTTGGTAGTCGTAAATTTTTGAATACCACTAGAAGCTGATACGGTTCTTGTTTCTACTACATTACCAGTGTTCTTGTCAACCAATTCAACAGTAGTATCTGTTGAAGCATCAAATCTCTTGTAAGCACGTGTATAGTAATTTGTATGGTAACGTTTGTTAAAATTAGTAAGATCTACGATACTATAAGTATAGTAGTCACCTTCTTTAGCTTGGTAGCCCGATGGCACTGTTTGAGAACGAACAGTTGCACCATTAGGATCTGTCATGTCTGGAGTAGCTTTTTCACCATCTTTAAGGTGAGTTTCTACAGAGACCGCCTCATAGTTGTGATCTGTCAAAGCACGTGTATTACGACGACGGCTACGACCTGTTGCCAAAGCACCAGCATTTGTGATATCACTAGCAGCACGGTCAAGTGTTGCACTACGGTCTGCAGCAGATCTGACAGAGTAAGTATTTGCTGTAACACGTGGGCTAACACTTGTAGCTTCTGCTGCGGTTTCGGCTGCTTCAGTATTTTCAGATGCTGGAGCAGCTGTTGATGCTGTAGCTGAAGTGTTTGAAGCTGTTCTTGTTGAAGCTGGTGTTTCAACATTGTTGCTGGCTGTAGCTGTTGATGCTACTGTAGCTGGCTTAGCTGCTTCTGAAGTAGCTTTTTCTGTTGGCTTTGCAGCCTCTGAAGCTGGTTTAGAAGCTTCTGGTTTCGCAGTTTCTGTAGCTTGTTTGTCAGTTGCCTCTGCGACAACCTTATCTGTTGTTGAAGCTTCTGGCGTCAAGTTAAATGTTGACGCAGTTGCCTCAGTTGAAGATACAGCTACAGTAGGATCTGCTTGAGCTGTTGATGCTGTATTCGTCTCAACCAGTTCTGAAGAACTTTCGCCCTCAACTGATGAACCAGGGTTTGATGAAGAAGCATCAGATGCTACGACTTCATCAGCCTGTGCAGTGTGAGCAGCAAAGAGTGCCGTCCCCAACAAGACTGAAGCGACACCAAATGAATATTTACGCAATGAAAAGCGCTGGCGCCTGTTGAAAATGTCTTTCATGTTTAAGTCTCCCTCTAAAAAAATAGTTAGTTATAGATACATGATTATAAGTTAATTCCCCTCATATCCATGATTCTTTTTCATTCTAACATTCTGACAATTTAGAGTCAAGTGATTAAACAATGTTTTTTTAAAAAAAGTTTAGTTGTCTGACAATTGTAAGAGTAACGTTATTCACAAAAAACATAAAAACGTTAGAAACCTTTTATTTATAACATGTTAAGCGTTTTCTAAAATAAGGCGATAACTACTGTTTTCTAATATTGCATTATATAAATTACGCTTTTCTAAAATAAATTAACTCGGATTTCATTTGTTATTTTCTAATAAAAGCGTCAAAGATTCCAAACCCATCTCATGTTCCATAAATACTTGAATCACCATATATAAACAGAAGTAAGTTCTAAAAATAGTAATTTAAACCTATAATCCGAAAGAAATAATATTATAAAAATAAATTAACATCTTATAATATACACTATATTATTCTCACTTTAATCCATAATAATGGCAATATACGCACACAACCTCTCATTTCTTTCCCTTTTACACTCATATAGATATTTTTATCTTTAATGAAAATGGCATATACATCTAGTCCTAACCTTAGAATAACTTTATCCGTCTAAAATAATACTAACATCTTCTTCGTTTAACAGTATTTCTTCATTAACACTAGTAAAATCTTAAAGAAAGTTTGCAACAATCCAACATCCATAATTGCTCTCACCTGTTTAGCATACTAGTATTCAACTTAAAAAAGAGTCTCATAAGTTAGGATTAATAGAGAATGAGTCCTAGTATTTTCTAACTTCAAAAAATCAAAAGATAACAAAACCTGTGAGAAAAATTATGCCTACTAGTATCTTATTCAAATACAAATGAAAGAATAACCAACGATATTACGAAATAATTTCAATACTCAAATAGTACCAGTAATACATTTCTATCTTATAAGAGATCTTTGAGTACCCAATTACAAAGCAACTATCAGAAAGTCTCCTCCCTTTCCAATACTGTTAACTAATCGGACTACTAGATGTTATCTTTAATGTCGCTCCCTATTGCTTCTATGAAACTTCTACCTCCCATCATCTTAATCATAAAATGAGTAATGATAGTCTATTGAAAGTTCATAAGAGAACTTAAACTTTGATTTTTTCTGATTTCTCAATCAAAAAATGATGGTGTAGCCCCTAGATAAGATGCTTCTATTGTGACTGCAAGATTATCAAATTCACCATAACTAAATAGACAATAGCTCAAAGTCTTTTATCAGCTTCTACCATTACCCACATCATTCATAATATATTTTATTTGAAAGTACTAATCTACTGTCATGAAGAAGTTAATATCAATTTGAATCTGCTCATCTCTTGTGAGAGAAACAATCAGATCACCCTCCTCACACATGTCCATGTAATAAGTTAGCTAATTATAAAAAAGTTCCACAGCCCATAAAGACTTTGGAACTTCTTAATTGACTTCATTATTGGTCACTTACGATATTTTTAAGTGCCGAACAAAAAGAAGCCTGACCTTATTCGGTCAAGCCTCTCTTTTTGAAAACTGAAATAATCTTACTAACTATCTTATTTTTACGCCTATTATTATCTTAGTCTTCTTTTTTTCGTTTTCCTGCCAAACCAAGTCCAGCTGCCGCAAGGAGTCCTCCGAATGCCATTGCTACTACAGACTTGTTCTCACCAGTCTTAGGAAGACCCTGTTCTCTAGATACTTCTGGAGATGTCGGTGGTGTAACCGGTGGCACCACTGGAGTTGGTGGTGTTGGCGGTGTAACCGGTGGTACCACTGGAGTTGGTGGTGTTGGCGGTGTAACTGGTGGCACCACTGGAGTTGGTGGTGTCGGTGGCGTTACAATGTTGTTGAACTCAGTATCTTCTGGCAATTTAGAAGTTACTGTCATAACGTTACCACCCTTAGCTACCAAAACAGTAACTTTAGCTACCATCTTATCGTAAGTTACTGTAGTATCATTACCTTTCACTTCTTCAACCGTGTAGAAGTGGATACCTTCTTCACCATGTTTGTACTCAAGTGCTGAGAACTTAATCTTACCGTCAGCATCATTGCTTACAGTTTCAATCACTTTACCTTTTCTATCCTTAAGTACAAAGCTAAACTCACCAGCCTTAAGGTCACGACCTTCTAGTTTTTTAGTGAATTCAAACGTAACACTAGCTGAAATGTTAACAACACGTTTTTCAGTTGGTTTTTCAGGTGTTTTCACGACCTTCTTAACTGTTGGGTCGTAGTAGTGAACTGTTTGTCCCGCTGTGTTTTCAATATCTGAACCAGAAGGTACATCAAACTCACCTTTTTCATTCTTACTGTCTTTAACAATTGCCGGAATGTCAAACTTATAGTAACGACCAAAGGCAAACTTAGTTGTATCGATAATTTGGGTATTATCTTTATCGCCAAGTGACTTAGTGAAGCCATCTTTAAGTGTTGCAGTGATCACACCGTTTTCAACCTTGATATCGAACATTGCTGTAACATCTTTACCAGTTTTACCATCGTATGCTTTGATATCTGGTTGGTTAACATTAAGTTTCTTCTCATCGTAGTTATCAGTGATACCAACGGTTTGAATATAATCCTTGTTGTTTGCGTCAAATTTAGTTGTATCAAGCCATACTTGGTAAACCAATTTATCGCCACGTTTCACAGTCTTAGTATTCAAGTTTTCTTTCTCGTTGTTGTCTGTCTTGTCTACGTATGGGTTCGCATTAGTATCCGCATACTTGTCTGCCAACTCTTTATCATCATCAAC
>NZ_KV810696.1:108054-111999 GCF_001812855.1 Streptococcus sp. HMSC072D03 | reverse complement strand
TGGTTGGAACTTAGGTTTTTCTGGTGGAACCACCTTGTTGTTGAACTCTTTGTCGTTAGCATCTGTAGCATTTCCACCTGCTGAAGCATGATTAACGACAGTCTTAAGAATTTTACCATCCTTAGTTACTTGTACTGTCACCGTTGCTTTCATAGCATCGTAAGAAATACCAGGTTTATTGTCATTGACTTCTTCTACAGTATAAGTAAATGTCTTACCAAGATCAGCCTTGCTGAACAAGAGTTGTTCAAACTTGATATGTCCGTCTTTATCATTTGATACAGTTTGAAGGACTTTTCCATCTTGGTCTTTCAATAAGAAGCTGAACTCACCTGCAGTCAACTCACGTCCTTCAAGTTTCTTAGTATAGTTGAACTCAAGTGGAACTGGAACGTTATTTTCACGTGTTTGAGTTGGTTTTTTAGGAGTTGTAACTTGCTTATTGTAAGGGTTGTATTGATGAACAATTTCATTGGCCGTATTACTAAACTCAACACCGTCATTGTCTTTAATATTTTTAACAGTTGCTGGGATATCAAATTTATAGTAACGTCCAAAAGCGAACTTAGTCGTATCAATAACTGGAGTCGCATCAGTTGCACTAATAGGTTTAGTCAAACTTGGTTTAGAAGTTGCGTAGATGACACCGTTTTTGATTGAAATATCAAATTTATCAGTAACATCTGTTTCACCATCGTAAACCTTGATTGCTGACTCATCAATATCAAGTTTAGCTTCATCATAGTCATCTGTGATTCCTACTGATTGAATATTGCTTTCAGCTGTAAATTCACGAGTATCAAGCCATACTTGGTAGTAGAATTTCTGACCACGAGTAAGTGTATGGTGATTCAAGTTTTCAGCTTCAACCTTACCGTTAGGCGCATCATCATCGAGAAGTTTTGTGCCCTTAAGATCAAATTTTTCTTTAAAAACAACATACTTCTCTGGTTTGAAGTTTGGTGTTACGTTATTGTCAAATACTGTATCATCCGCAGTAAAGGCATCTCCACCTTCAGTAGCATAAGAGATAACTGTTGACAACTGATCACCAGAAGAAGGCTGAATAACTTGAACAGTCACGTTAACCTTCATATCATCATAAGTAACACCTGGTTTGTCACCTTTCTCTTCTTCAACAATATAGTTAAATGTTTGACCAATATCAGCTTTTGAATAGTTGATTGTCTTGAAGGTAACTTTACCATCTGCATCATTCTTAGCCTTCTCAAGAATCTTATTAGTTTCTTTATCTTTCAAGACAAAGCTAAATTCATCTGCTTGCAATTTGCGACCATTAAGTGTCTTACCGAAGATTAGCTGAATAGCTGTTGGAATGTTGTTCACACGTTTTTGCGTTGGCTTATCTGGAGTCTCAACTGTATGCGTTCTTGGGTTATAATAATGAACCGTTTGTGTCGCAGTATTTTCGATTTCAGAACCATCGTAAGCATCTTGACTAACTGTAGCAGGTATAACTACTTTGTAGTAACGACCAAATTCAAACTTAGTTGTATCAATAACTTGAGTATTATTTGCATCACCTAGTGACTTCGTAAAGCCTGATTTCAAGTTTGCAGTGATAATACCGTTAGTAACAGCAACGTCAAACTTAGACGTCACATCTGCACCAGTCTCACCATCATAAACCTTAATAGTGTTTTTAGTCACAATCAATTTTGATTCATCATAATTGTCTGTGATACCAACAGTTTGGATATTTTCTTTATTGTTAGCACTAAATTGAGTTGTATCAAGCCAAACTTGATAGTAGAATTTCTGACCACGTTTAACAGGCTGAGTATTGAGGTTCTCAAAGACTTCTTCCAACTCACCCTTATCATTACGGACAGTAACTTTTTCATTATTATTAGATTTATCTGCGTAAGGATTAATCTTAGTATCGCCGTATTTATCAGCTAACTCAGAATCATCATCCAAAAGTTTCTTACCAGTTAAATCAAAGTCTTCATCTCTAACAACATATTTCTCTGGTTTAAACTCAGGTTCTTCTGGTGGTGTCACACGGTTATCGAACTCTTTGTCTGGTGCGTCTACAACATTCTTCACGATTGCTTTTGCCGTACCATCATGAGAAATTGAAACCCTTACTGTTGCAACCATGCCATCGTAAGACACTGTTGAATCTGTTCCTTTAACTTCTTCCACTGTATAATTGTAAGTCTTGCCAATATCATCCTTACCAAATTCAAGTTTCGTGAAGTTAATCTTAGCGATACCGGTAGTTGCATCAGGAGCATCATTTTTCGCACGTTCTACTTCAACGCCATCTTTCTTAAGAACAAATGTAAATTCGTTAGCTTTAAGTTGACGACCATCAAGTTTCTTAGTGAAATTCAACTCAAGTGGAACTGGAACGCTATTAACACGTTTTTCAGTTGGTTTTTCTGGTTTTTCAACTGTGTTGGTTCTTGGGTTGTAGTAGTGAACAATTTGACCAGCTGTATTTTCGATATCTTTTCCTGCTGGGGCATCCGTTTTCACGGTTGTCACAATATCAAATTTATAGTAACGGCCAAATGCAAACTTAGTTGTATCAATGATTTGGGTGTTGTTGGCATCGCCTAGTGATTTCGTGAAGCCAGCTTTAAGGGTCGCTGTGATCACGCCACCTGTGTTTGCGATATCAAACTTAGAAGTAACGTCTGCACCAGTTACGCTATCGTAAACCTTGATTGAGTTCACATCCAACTTATCTTCATCATAGTTATCTGTGATGCTGAGTGTTTGAATGTTTTCAGTGTTGGTTGCGCTAAATTGTTTTGTATCCAACCATACTTGGTAAACCAATTTATCGCCTGGTTTCACTGTCTTCGTATTCAAGTTTTCTGGTTCATTGTTTGATGCATCATCCGCATATGGGTTCGCATTTGTATCTGCGTACTTGTCTGCCAATTCTTTGTCATCATCAACGAGCTTGTCGCCTGTGATATCGAATTTCTCTTTATCAACGACGTATTTCTCTGGGTTGAACTTAGGTTCTTCCGGTGGTTTCACTGTGTTGTTAAACTCTTTGTCCGGTGCGTCTTGAAGCATGTTCACAACAGTTGCCTTAGTCGTTCCGTCATGTTTGACTTCTACTTTAATCGTTGCGACCATATTGTCATAAGACACAGTAGCATCCGTTCCAGCAACTTCTTCCACAGTGTAAGTGAAGGTATTACCAGCGTTCGCTTTTGTAAATTCAAGTGGCTTGAAGGCAATCTTCGCGATTCCAGTTGTTGCGTCTGGCGCACTGTTCTTCGCAGTTTGAATTGCGACGCCATCTTTCTTCAATACGAATGTAAATTCGTTTTCTACAAGATTTCGGCCATCTAATTTCTTAGTGAAATCAAATTCGAGTGGAACTGGAAGATTCACTACACGTTTTTGCGTTGGTTTTTCTGGCTTAGTGATATTTCTATTCGTTGGATCGTACTGGTGAACAATTTGATTTGCCGTATTTTCGATATCGACACCATTTGGAGTCGTCATCTTGACTGTAGCAGGAATATCAAATTTGTAGTAACGGCCAAACTCGAACTTAGTTGTGTCAATAACAGGGTTGTTATTAGCATCTTTGATAAATTCGTCTTTAGAAGTTGCAGTGATTGTGCCGTTTTCAACTTTGATGTCGAATTTAGCAGTTACATCTACACCCGTTACTGAATCGTAAGCTTTAATATTTGAAGCATTGATTTCTAGTTTATCAGCTTCATATTTATCTGTAATACCAACAGCTTGAATATTGTCACTTGCTTTCAATTTTGTTGTATCCAACCATACTTGGTAAACAATCTCATCGCCCTTCTTAACTGTCTTGGTATTCAAGTTTTCAGGTTCATTGTTGGTTGTACCATCCACATATGGGTTAGCATTTGTATCTACATACTCATCTGCCAACTCGTCATCATCATCCATCAACTTGTTACCAGTGATGTCGTA
>NZ_KV810696.1:75282-107954 GCF_001812855.1 Streptococcus sp. HMSC072D03 | reverse complement strand
ATCCATCAACTTGTTACCAGTGATGTCGTATTCCTTTTTGTTAACAATGAATTTTTCTGGTTGGAAGTCAGGCGTTGTTGGAGGAGTGACGGTGTTGTTAAACTCTGTGTCTCCTCCTGGATAAGTTACCGTTGCTTTCAAAGTGTGGTCTGCATTCTTAGAAACAGTCACAGAAACCTCAGCAACCATACTATCATATGTGACACCAAATTCCTTGTTTGAAGGAACTTTTTCACTGACATAATACTTAATTGTTTGACCAACTTGAGCATTTTTCACTTTTGGAAGTTGATTAAAGGTTACCACACCATTCGCATCATTGGTACCAGTAGCAACGACTGTCCCAGCTGAATCCTTCATTTCAAATGTAAATTCATTAGCTTTAAGGGAACGACCCACCAAGGCTTTTTTGAAATCTACTCTGATTGGAATTGCAGGAACGACAAAGTTGTTGAAGACTCTATCATTGGCATCCGTTGCTTCACCACCTGATGAAGTCATCACCGTACTTGCTGACAATAGACCCGTATTGGCATCTTTTGTTACGGTAACCTTAACATTGATTGTCATCGCATCATAATCAACATCTGTGTTTGTTCCAGCTACTTCTTTTACAGTGTAGTTATAGACACCAGCTTTATCGAATGACAACGTACTAAAGTTAATCTTACCATTAGCTTTATTTGTTACCGTTTCATTAACATTACCGTCACCAGTTAATTTAAAGCTGAAATCACCAGCATTAAGCGTACCATTTGAAAGAGACTTATCGAACTCAAGGTTTACTTTTACTGGGTTCGGTGTGAAGGTATTGTTAAATTCTTTATCTACACCCGTCGTTGGGTTACCATTAGCATCAATACCATTAACTGATGAGTAAGTTGTAGCAGTTGTCAAAGTATGACCTGTCTTAGTAACTGTAACAGCTACTTTCGCTTCCATTTGGTCATAAGACATACCAGCTTCGGCTGTTGTTGGCACAACCTCTTTTACAGTGTAGTTAAAGGTCTTGCTGTCATTTCGCTTTCCTGCAGAATTTGTTCCAAGATCACTAACCTTGTATTTAATGCCCGTGAATTTAATATTACCGTTCGCATCATTTTTTGCAGTCCCAACTACTGTACCTGCTTCATTCAAAAGATTAAAAGTAAACTCATTTGCTTTTAGATTACGACCAGATAATTTCTTTGTGAAATCAAATTCAACGTTTACCGGAGCTACGACAAAGTTGTTGAATTCAGTATCAGTACCGGTTTTTTCTTTTGGATTTGTTGCTGAAACATTAGTGCCTGTTTCTTTTCCTTTGTCATCTTGACCCTTTTCTGAAGTGTACGTAACAGTATATTCATACTCACCCAAGTAGTTGCCAGAAGCGTCTTTCTTTTCTGTAACTGTAACGGTTGCAGTAACGCTCATTTCATCATAGTCAACTTCAGTATCAGAACCAGCTACTTCTGTAATACGATATTTATAGATACCAACTTTGTCTAATTGGATAAGAGATACTTCTTTTTCAGCACCATCAGCTTGTGTTATTTTTTGAGTGAAGGGAATAGAACCATCTTCCTTGTTTGTTACTGTCGCATTAATAGCCGGTCCATCTTTTTCGAGTGGATTAGCAGGATCTGCCGCAACATTTGTTATATTAAAGGAGAAGGCTCCCTTTTTCAATTCAGGTTGTACTGTCGTATTAAGACTCTTTAGGACTTTCTTTAGCTTAAGTTCAATATCAATAGGTTCGTTTTTTACATAATAGTAAACCGTTTCATAGCTAGGTGACAATTTGTTTTCCAAACGGAAAATGTTACCTGAAGCAACTGGAACACCATTAATCGTATAGGACGTATCCGAGCTACCACGGTTTACATAAAACTCACCTGCAGAAGAATAACGTGGACTATATTGAGCAGCCTCAGTAGCACTTACAGGATTTTCTTTAACTTCAACATTATTTTGTGCTACATTCCCAGCCCAGGACATTCGATAGAAAGTGCCATCTGGACGTTTATAAATAAAGTCTGCGCCTGAACCTCTAGCAAACTCTAAGTCACCCTTATAGTTAGTGTTTTGTTTATCTGAGAAAATAGCAAAAGGTTGCCCCTTAACAAGCTTATCTCTATACTCAGGTTTAAGACCTGGATAGCTTGGCGTATTATTATCTCTATTCCAACCAGCATCATCAATGGTAGGGTTCTTACCAAGATCTTCTGGATGGTCAATTTTGTTATTGCTTCCCGGACGAATGACTGTCTCGTAAACTTTTACATATCCATCAGTATTTACGTCTTTAGCAATCTTGTTTAAGCTATCAGACTTAATGGCCCACATTTCGATACGGACGGTACCATCCTCTTTGACAACTTCCTTAATACGTTTAACAGCACCCTCTGCATTGGCGACGTCAAACCAACGTTGACCTACTTGATAAGGCTTTTTAAGCACATCTACAAGTGAGCGAGGATCCGCTGTTTGATAAAGACTGTAACCTTCAAAAGCACGAAGGGCTGAGGCATGGAAATCCTGTCCCTCCATAGCAGTTAGAGTAAAGCTACCAAGACTTTCTTCGTTTCCAGTTTCTCTATATGACTGTGTACCAACATCTGGTGTACCATCTTTATTTACAAGTTTATAATCACCCGCAGTAGATGAGTTTTTAATATAGTTCCCATTTGTATCTTGAACAAATTTACCGACAAGACGATTCATATCATAAGTTGATGCATTTTTATCAACAACTTTATAATACGTTGTTTTATGAGTTAGACGTGGAATGTAGTATTGTGGATCCGTGATTGTAGTACCTTCGTTAGCAGGATTAACTACATCATAGATTTGAATAGCCGAACGTTGGCCATCAAAATCAGTAGCACTACCATTGTATTTCCAAGTTGCACGTAGAGCTGGACGGTTTGTCTTATCTGCATCCACAATATTTTCAAAACGGAACTCAATATAGGCCTGCTTAGCCCCAGAAATAGGAGCAAGTGTAGCTTGACCTAAGTTAACAGTACCAGCACCATTGATTTGTTTTGTTTCTTTAACAGTGTTTGTAGCACCATCTACCAACTCAATGGTTACATTTGTAGAGTTGTCGTATGGTTTAGACATACGATAATAGTACTTCGTGTTGTATGCTTTATTGAATCCCATCAAATCAGTAACGAGATAAGTATACTGAGAAGTATTTGGATTCAATTGGTAGTTAATACCAGCTGTAATATGATCATTTGGATCTTTTGGCGTAGGTACAACAAGAGGACGGTTAGTAATCGTTGCTCCGTTAGGATCACTCATAGTTGGTGTCGCTGTTGCTGCACCAGTTGTATGACTTGTTGATTCTGGATTATCAAGCGAACGACGTCTACGACTGCTACGACTACGTACTTCTGTTGCAGTTCCTGCAGCGGACATTGGGTTCGCCGTCAACATTGTTGTCAAGGCTGCTGTATTCGCAGCAGACGTTGGACTTGGTGTTGACGTTGTCAAAGTTGTCGTTGCAGGTTGTGCCACTGATGCCGATGTAGGCTGTGTTGAAGCGACTGGCTGAGTAGCTGTAGGCGCTGATACAGGTTGTGTTGTAGCCGTCGGTTGTGTTGTTGGAGCAACCGGCTGTGCCACTGTAGGTTGTACCGCTGTTGGAGTTACAGCTGATGTGCTAGTTGCACCTGTTGAAGAAGAAGTTGCTGAACCTACAGATGTAGTACCCGCAGCTGTTGGAGTTGAGCTAGCAGTAGCTGCAGCCGTTGCTGTTGTCGCTGGTGCTGTAGCTATAGACGTTGTTTCTGTTGTTGAAGCACTTGCTACTTCAGAAGCTGGTGATACCAAAGCAACTGTTGACGTAGATGTTGCAGAAGCGGATGGGGAAGTCACGCTAGCTGCTGGATTTGGTTGGGGTGCTGTTGTCGTAGTATTGACTAAACTACTTGAACTTTCTCCTGCTACTGATGTGCCCGGATTACCCGCCGATACAGTTGGAGTCCCTACTTCATCTGCCTGTGCACTATGAGCAGCAAAAAGTGCTGTTCCTAGCAAGACTGAAGCGACACCAAACGAATATTTACGCAATGAAAAGCGTTGGCGTCTATTAAAAAAGTCTTTCATTAAAAATCTCCCTCTAAAAGATAGTTAGTTATAGGTCACATGATTATAAGTCAGTTTTCTCATAGTCATGATTCACTCCATATTCTAACATTCTGACAATTTACAGTCAAGGTTTTAATCTCACTTTTTTAAAAAAACATTAGTTGTCTGACAATTTTATTGTTTTTACTTCCTGAATTCTATCTAAAATATGTCAAAACTCTTTATTATGGCGTATTTCCCAGTTTCTATGAAAATATAAAATTCACTTTCATTTTTAACCTAATCGACTTGAACATGTTATCATTCTAAACTCCTGAGAAAATAAAACTAGTTTAAATGGCTGATATTCTCATTTATGCTTTAATATTTCTTCTTGTTGAAGCAAAAAATTAGCCTATCATATCTGCATGTTAAAAAGTAAGTAAATTTATTTTTTTGTTTTTCAAACACTACAATCATATCTTGACTCATTTGCTAATTGAAGTCCAAGAAGTCTATCAGACAGCAAAAAGTACATCACAAATATTAGACACTAAAAAGATTGGCCATGCTGCAAATTGTTCGAGTCAGCTAGAATGTCCATTTATTCAATGTTTGGATTTTAAAACTGAGATATTTTTTTGTAGCAAATAACGTTTGTAAGTAGCCTTAATCATTAAGTATAGAAAGACTTAGACCTTACTGGTTTGAATAATCTTCAATATCTGCTTTTTCAGCTAATTTCAAGAGTAAAATTGACTTCAGCTTCTTTATAACTTTATATAAACTTATTTTCTATAATAAGGTAGAACTGTCCTATTTCTCTCATAGCATAGGTGGGGACTATTGATAAGGTGCATCGGCGGTCTAAGAGGGCTGGATTTTTGATTTTCATTTGACAAAAGCTCTCTGACAGCGTACAATCGAGACAAGTAACATTCGGAGGTAAATGGAGACATGAACTACTAAGTCTATTCACAATAAACCTGCTTTATTTGATAGATTGTTTTCATGTCTTTTTTGCGCTCTTTTTCTGTAGAAAATTTATTGGTGGTATCTGCGTTTTTTTGCATCCACACCATCACTATCTCCTAGAGGGCTTTTTAGCTAGATTCAAGACGGTTCTATCTTATAAGGTAGGACTGTTTTTTGACCTTTGATATTGTTTGAAGTAAGAACCATATTTTCCATGAAACACTATCAACAAGCACTCAGACCTAGGAGGTCCTATGATACAGATTCAACATCTAACTATTACCCATACCAAAGATTTGCGTGAACTCGTTCATGACTTAAATCTAACGATAGCTACTGGTGAAAAAGTCGCCATTATTGGGGAAGAAGGCAATGGAAAGTCAAGTCTCCTTACCCTTCTTGTCAATCCTAAAGCACATTTTGACCATCTTTCTTACGAGGGAACTATTAATAAACCAGATAGCCCACAGGTCTATATTCCCCAGCAGATTTCGGATGACTTACAATCCCTAACCCTTAACGACTACTTCTTTGCGGATACTTATGACCTAGACTATGCTACCCTCTATCGTCTGGCTGATGAACTTCATTTTGATAGTGATCGTTTTGCTAGCAGTCAGCTTATCTCCTCTCTGTCAGGTGGTGAGAAACTCAAAATTCAACTCATCCGAGAATTAGCTCGTCCCCACGACATCATTTTTCTTGATGAGCCCTCAAACGATATGGACTTGACTACTATAACTTGGTTAAAAAACTTTATCAAGCACTCTGATAAAACGATTGTCTACATCTCACATGACGAGGACCTACTAAGCCAGACAGCAGATACCATTATCCATCTGGAACTCCTTAAACGTCGTCGACAGGCAAGGACCAGTGTGGAGCACCTCGATTATGATAACTATAGCCAACATCGCACTGATTCCTATCAACAACAGATGCAGCAAGCCAAAACCGAGAAAAAAGCCTATGACAAAGCCATGGCCAAGCATCGTCGTATCAAACAAAATGTCCAAACCACCCTACGCAATACACATGACAGCACGCAAGGACGATTGCTTGCTAAAAAGATGAAAGCAGTCCTCTCACAAGAAAAACGCTACGACCGCCTTGCCCAAGACATGACACAGATGCCTGATAAAGAAGACAGTATTGAACTTTTCTTTTCTCATATTGACCCTCTACCTCAGGGGAAATATCTCTTAAATCTGGATGAAAAGCAGATAAACATAGCTCCCCACCTAACCATTGACCATCTCAAACTTTCTTTGAAAGGCCAGGAAAAAATTGGTATTGTTGGTGATAACGGCTGCGGTAAATCCACTCTCTTACACTATCTCTACCAAAAACTTAGTCAGAAGACAGACCTGACTATTGGCTACATGCCTCAACGTTATGACACTATCTTGCCACTGGATTTGTCTCCAATAGCGTTTTTGAGTAAGACTGGCGACAAGTCTGAACGAGAAGTTATAAGCTCCCATCTCGCTTACCTCAACTTTAGTCATGATGAAATGAACCATGCAATCTCTGATTTATCTGGAGGACAGAAAGGAAAACTTCTCCTACTGCACCTGGTCTTAGAAAGCCCTCAGCTCCTTATCTTAGATGAACCAACCAGAAATTTTTCACCCACCTCACAACCCCAAGTTCGACAGCTCTTCGAGAACTATCCAGGGGCAATTCTGACAGTATCACATGATGTCAACTACCTCAGACAAGTCTGCCAAAAGATCTACCGACTAGACGCACATGGTTTAGAAGAAGTTGAGATTTAAGATATCGAATCTATCGTTTTAACAAGAAAAGTCTCAAAAGAATCATTTTCTTCATATGCAAAAGAACTCAGGCAAAACCTGAGTTCTTTTAATGTTAATCAATTTCAAGACCACCAGTATAGAGTCGGTAGTAGGTACCACCTTGTTCCATAAGGCTGTCGTGGTCACCACGTTCAATGATTCGTCCGTGGTCCATAACCATGATAACGTCAGAGTTGACGATGGTTGAAAGACGGTGGGCAATAACGAAAACCGTACGTCCTTCCATAAGACGGTCCATCCCCTCTTGCACCATTTTTTCGGTACGAGAGTCAATAGAGGATGTCGCCTCGTCAAGGATAAGAACCGGTGCATTGGCAAGGGCAGCACGCGCAATGGCGATAAGCTGACGTTGCCCGTTAGACAAGCCTGCACCGTCATCTGTCAGAACAGTGTCATACCCATTATCCAGGTGTTGCACAAAGGAATCCACGTTAGCAATACGGGCAGCTTCAAGAATTTCCTCGCGTGTCGCATCGGAACGGCCATAGGCAATATTTTCAGCGATAGTCCCTGTGAAGAGATGGGTATCTTGAAGCACGATACCAAGCGAGCGACGAAGAGAATCTTTCTCAATCAGCTTGACATCAATACCATCATAAGTAATCACACCAGATTGGATATCGTAGAAACGGTTAATCAAGTTGGTAATCGTCGTCTTACCAGCACCTGTCGCACCGACAAAGGCAACCTTTTGCCCCTTGTCTGCATAGAGATTAACGTCATGAAGGATTTGTTTCTTACCATCGTAAGAGAAATCAACGTCTTGGAAGACCACATTTCCGACCAACTCGACCAATTCGTAGTCGCCATTTGGACGTGGGTGTTTCCAAGCCCAGAGATTGGTTTTCTTGTCTGTCACAACCATTTGACCATCTACCAATTCGTAGTTGACCAAAGTGACCTTACCTTGGTCAACTTCTTCTGGCTCATCCAAGAGGTCAAAGATACGGTCAGCACCTGCAAGTGCCATAAGAACAAAGTTCAGTTGTTGAGAGACCTGAGTAATAGGTCCGTTGAAGGAACGGTTCAATTGTAGGAAGGCCATGAGACCACCGATAGTCAAACCACCAACACCATTAAGGGCAAAGAGTCCACCAACCAAGGCGGTCAAAACAAAGGAAACATTTCCTAAGTTCCCAAGAATTGGCATGAGAACATTGGCATAGCGGTTGGCCAAGTAAGAAGATTCAAAGAGTTGCTCGTTAATCTTGTCAAAATCAGCCATGCTTTCTTCTTCGTGAACAAAGGCCTTGACCACTTTTTGACCTGACATCATTTCTTCAATGAAGCCATTTTCAATCCCAAGATTCTTTTGTTGTTCACCAAAGTAACGGCCTGATTTAGCTGATACATTTTTGATGACCATAAACATGATACCTACCATGACTAGGACCACGATAAAGAGAAGAGGACTAACCGTAAGCATGGTTACAGTTACCCCAATCAAGGTAATGGCCGTTTGTAGCAACTGTGGAATAGACTGCTCAACAGCCTGACGGAGGGCATCGATGTCGTTGGTGTAAATAGACATGATGTCACCGTGTTGGTGAGTGTCAAAGTAGCGAACAGGAAGCTTTTGCATACGAGCAAAGAGCTGATTACGAAGGGAACGTAGAGAATCTTGCGAAATCGTCGCCATGAGGAGTGATGACACATAGTTGGCAATCACACCAATAAGACAGAAGACCCCCACTGAAGTCAAGAAATGCAAAAGCGGACCAAAGTCATGGCTACCAGATTTGAGCATGGGTTGAACGTATACGTCAACCAAGGACTGAATAGAGGCCGTCAAATTGACCGTTGCCAAGGAAGCAACCACAATAAGGACAAAGGCGATAGAAAGTGAAAGTTTGTAGTCTTGCCACAAAAAGCGTAGAAGACGTGCTAGAGAGCCCCAATTAGCTTTTTTCTTATTCTGCATCTGCTACTCCTTTCCCTTGTGTTTGCATCTTGTAGACGTCACGATAAATGGCATTGTTAGCCACCAATTCATCGTGAGTACCAATAGCATCGATTCGGCCATCATCCATAACAATGATGCGGTCTGCATCTTGGATGGATGAAATACGTTGACCAATGATAATCTTAGTCGTGTCCTTAAGACTTGATGCCAAACCTTGACGAATCAAACTATCGGTCTTGGTATCAACCGCTGATGTTGAATCATCCAGAATCAAGATTTTTGGATTCATGAGGAGGGCACGTGCAATACAGAGACGTTGACGTTGTCCGCCTGAGACATTGGCACCACCACGTTCAATCTTGGTGTCATAGCCATCTTTAAACTCTTGGATAAATTCATCTGCTTGAGCAATCTTACAAGCTTCAATGATTTCCTCATCTGTCGCCTGTTTATTTCCCCAACGCATATTTTCCTTAATGGTTCCTGAGAAAAGGACGTTGGTTTGAAGCACCATGGCAACTTGCTTACGTAAGCTATCCAAATCATAGTCCTTAACATCGTGACCGGCAACCTTGACATGACCAGCTTCCACATCATAAAGACGAGGAATGAGCTGAACCAAACTTGATTTACCAGAACCTGTTCCACCAAGAATACCGATAACCTCACCAGACTTAATATCAAGCGTAATATCTTTGAGAACATGGGTCTTATCACCATTTTCATCTGTGTATGAGAAATCCACATGATCAAAACTGATAGAACCATCTGCGACTTCTGTCAAGCCATTTTCAGGTGAAACAATGGTTGATTCAGTATTAAGCACTTCATTGATACGCTCTACAGAGGCCATAGAGATAGACAACATGACAAAGATCATCATGAACATCATGAGTGAGATTAGGATAGTCATGGTGTAACTGAACATGGAAGTCAATTCACCTGTAGATAGCTTGCCGATAACGATAAGATGAGCTCCAAACCAAGAAATCATGAGGAATGATGCATACATAGACAACATCATGGCTGGGTTAGACATGACAACCACACGAATGGCACGCATGAACATCTTGTAAATACGACGTGAGGCCTTCTTGAATTTGTCCGTCTCTTCTTTCTCTTTAACATAGGATTTCACCACACGCATGTTGGTGATATTTTCCTTGATACTGTTGTTGAGGTTGTCATAAGCCTCAAACACTTGAGTAAAGAGAGGGTAAACGATTTTGGTAATAATAGCCAAAACCAGACCAAGGAAGAGTGTCACACCAACGAAAATCCAAGCCATTTCGCCATTAATCAGGAAACTTGCTGCAATGGCAAAGATCAGATTAAGTGGTGCGCGCACACAGATGCGGATAATCATCTGGTAAGAGTTCTGCACGTTGGTAACATCAGTCATCATACGTGTTACCAAACCACCAGCTGAGAACTTATCGATATTTTCAAAAGAGAAGGTTTGAACCTTTTTGAAAATGGCTTGACGTAGATTCTTGGCAAATCCAGCAGAAGCAAAGGCCGCATAGCGTGCCGACTGCGTCCCACAGAAAAGCGACAGGAAGGCACAGACCAACATGAGGCCACCATAGAGCCAAATGTTAGACATGTTAGATTGCTGGACACCTTTGTCCAAAAGATTGGCCATGACAAAGGGAATGGAAATCTCAAACATGACTTCTAGCGTCATGAAGAGGGACGCTAGGATTGAGGGTTTCTTGTATTCCTTTATCTGGGCGATCAGGGTTTGAAACATAATTACCTCCGTTTTTTATTCTTTTTCTTTTTTGATGCTTTCTTAAGTGATGGCGGACGTCAGCGACCGACGCAGTCGTTCCATGACTAGTTATCGAGCCAAAGTCTCGATAACTCCGCTTCCTATAACCGCTCTGCAGTTATAGGAATATCATCACGGCGAAAGCATCGCGCCTGAGCAGAGCGAACTGTTAGTATCTTACTCTGTTTGCAGCAAGACTGAGCAAATTTAGATAACTATTGCCACGGCGAAAAATATCGCCTGTTCTATGCAGAGCGTGTTTCATGCATTGATAGATATACACCAATTTTGTAATCTATCACGGTGAAAGCATCGTTCCTGAGCAGAGCGAACTGTCGAATTGTGAGCAGCTTCAAATAAGTGCAAATAGGTTCAGAATGGTCTCGACCACGGCGAAAAATATCGTCTACTCTAGGCAGAGCAAAGCTTAAAACTAACAGTCTTATGCTTATCATTTATCTATAAAAGAACGGTCATACCCTTTTGAGAGCATACAAAAGCCCCTGAGGGCAGACCCTAGGGATTTTTTCGTTCTCATATATATGTCATTAGTATAGGTTAAATTGAGTAAAATTGCAAGTACAATGTCATTTCACTAACATTTGTAAGCATTTTACGATGTTTGATAAAAATATCGTTCTAAAACCTGCTCATTTTTCACAAACTTATCATAAATGTTCGTAAATTATAGCCAAACGTAGCAGAAATTTGTTTTCTGTTCCTATTTATAATAGACTAACACTAACATTAGATGAAAAGGTGACTCTATGACTATAAATCAACTGCTTCAAAAGCTGGAGCCTACCAGCCCTATCCTTCAAGCTAACTTTGGAATTGAACGCGAAAGTCTTCGTGTCGATAGACAGGGAAAATTAGCACATACGCCTCACCCTTCCTGCCTAGGAGCTCGAAGTTTCCACCCTTATATTCAAACAGATTTTTGTGAGTTTCAAATGGAGCTCATCACACCAGTTGCTAAATCTACCACTGAGGCCCGACGTTTTCTTGGAGCCATTACCGATGTAGCTGGACGTTCCATCAGTAAAGATGAACTTCTCTGGCCCTTGTCCATGCCACCTCGTATCAAGGCCCAAGAAATCCAAGTTGCTCAACTGGAAAATGAATTCGAACGCCATTATCGCAACTACTTGGCTGAAAAATACGGAACCAAACTACAAGCTATCTCAGGTATCCACTATAATATGGAACTAGGGAAAGATTTGGTTGAGGCCCTATTCAAAGAAAGTAACCAGACTGATATGATTGCTTTCAAGAACGCCCTCTATCTTAAGCTGGCTCAGAACTATTTGCGCTACCGTTGGGTGATTACCTATCTCTTTGGTGCTGCACCTGTTGCTGAGCAAGGCTTCTTCGACCAAGAAGTGCCAGAACCCGTGCGTTCCTTCCGTAACAGTGACCATGGTTATGTCAATAAGGAAGAAATCCAAGTATCTTTTGCAAGCCTAGAAGATTATGTCTCTGCCATCGAAAACTATATCGAACAAGGAGATTTGATTGCAGAGAAGGAATTCTACTCAGCTGTTCGTTTCCGTGGACAAAAGGTTAATCGTTCCTTCCTTGACAAGGGAATCACCTATCTGGAATTCCGTAACTTCGACCTCAACCCCTTTGAGCGTATCGGTATTAGCCAAACTACCATGGATACCGTACACCTACTCCTTCTAGCCTTCCTCTGGATGGATGCCTCTGAAAATGTCGATCAGTCTCTTGCTCAAGGTCACGTGCTGAATGAAAAAATCGCCCTCTCTCATCCTTTAGAGCCTCTACCATCTGAAACTGAAACTCAAAACATTACGACGGCTCTGGACCAACTGGTGCAACATTTTGGCCTAGGTGACTATCATCAAGATTTGGTCAAGCAAGTTAAAGATGCCTTTGCTGATCCTAGCCAGACACTAGCAGCCCAACTCTTACCTCATATCAAAGACAAGTCCCTTGCTGACTTTGCTCTTGACAAGGCTCTTGCCTATCATGATTACGACTGGACTGCCCACTATGCTCTTAAGGGTTATGAGGAGATGGAACTTTCTACTCAGATGCTACTCTTTGATGCCATCCAAAAAGGGATTCATTTTGAAATCCTAGATGAGCAGGATCAGTTCCTTAAACTCTGGCATAAAGATCATGTTGAGTACGTCAAAAATGGTAACATGACCTCAAAAGACAACTATGTAGTACCTCTTGCCATGGCTAATAAAACCGTGACCAAAAAAATCCTGGCTGATGCTGGCTTCCCTGTCCCTGCTGGCGACGAATTTACCAGTCTAGAACAAGGTCTAGCCTACTATCCTCTTATCAAGGACAAGCAAATTGTGGTTAAACCAAAATCAACCAACTTTGGTCTGGGCATTTCCATTTTCCAAGAGCCTGCCAGCCTTGATAACTATAAGAAAGCCCTCGAGATTGCCTTTGCAGAAGATACAGCTGTTCTTGTTGAAGAATTTATCCCAGGAACCGAATACCGTTTCTTCATTCTGGATGGGCGCTGTGAGGCTGTCCTCCTTCGTGTCGCTGCCAATGTTGTCGGTGATGGCAAACACACCATTCGTGAATTGGTCGCTCAGAAAAATGCCAATCCATTGCGAGGACGTGATCACCGCTCACCACTTGAAATCATTGCGCTAGGAGACATCGAACAACTGATGTTAACACAACAGGGTTATACACCTGATGATATTCTCCCAGAAGGGAAAAAGGTCAATCTACGTCGTAACTCTAACATTTCTACGGGTGGTGACTCTATTGATGTCACTGAGACCATGGATTCCTCTTACCAAGAACTAGCTGCAGCTATGGCAACTAGCATGGGGGCCTGGGCTTGTGGGGTTGACCTCATTATTCCAGATGAAACCCAACCTGCTAGCAAAGAAAACCCTCATTGCACCTGCATCGAGCTCAACTTTAACCCTTCTATGTATATGCACACCTACTGTGCTGAAGGACCTGGACAGGCTATCACTTCAAAAATCTTAGACAAGCTTTTTCCAGAAGTTGCCACAAATCAAAACTAAAACTTAAATCTTAGGCGCAAAACAAATCACCTTTATCTCGAGATAAAGGTGATTTTGCTTTATTAACCAAACTCTCCTGCTTCTTCCTCAGGATGAGTTTCCATGTACTGGATGTGTTGTATATAGGCATCTTGAGCCTGATTGAAGGCTTCCTGATCACTATAAGGATAATCTATGTAAAAGAGGTCCCGCCAGCCATTCAAGGTTTGGCTATTGTAGAAACCTTGAATCTTTGTGGGAAGAAACTCTTTGTTGTAGCTAATCCGCAACTTGAGTAGAGTCTTATCCTGAAACTGAGTTATGATACTGTTGGAGGTTTCTTGGCCTTCCAAACTAGTCCAAACCTTATTCAGAACAATGTCCTGACTATAGTGATTAGCTTTTATGCGATTTTTGTCCACTGGGAGCTTCTGGGTCGCCTCTAAAAGGTAGGACACCTCTCCTTGAAAATAAGCCTCAATGGTCAAATCTCCAAGACTTGAGCCAAATAATAGGCCATCCTTAATAGCAATGTTTGATCCAAAAAGTCTTTGGCCAGACACATCAAAGGACATCCCCTCATCCTGCCCGTAGAGCTTGATGGCATAGGCATCCCTTACACGATAGAAATTTTTAGCGACAAGAACACTATCAAGGGTTTCAGTCTTTTTTGTCTCCACCTTGGGGCTTGTAGGTTTCTTGGTAAAAGCTGTCAAACCCATTAAGCACAAGATGAGAGCGAATATAATCAAGGTAAGCATTGTAGACCTGGAGCCGGTCTTCAGCTTTAACTTGTCTCCATGTTTCAAGGTCTTTCAAGCCTCCTTTTTTAACAATATCAGCATAGCGCCCACCATTTAAGACATTCTTGGGATTTTTCCACTTCCTAACCATCTTGCGTCTAATCGCATTGTCAGCAGGATGACGAACGTCGAGATAGGTATGGCTATTATTGAGATAGGCTGGTAGGTCAGCATTCAAGCCCTTAGACAGCCCATAGTTAGCAGAATCCGTATCGGCAATGTCAGCGCCAGCTTCAATCTTATAATGCTTAGGATTAGAGTCGATGCTACCGTCTTTCCTTTTCTTGTAGACATTCCACTCAGAAACAAACCTCCCCGTATCCATATTGACAATAAACTCAATAAAACGGGAATTGCTAACTCCATAAGGGCCAATGACACTGGTCTGAGGTAGCTGAATTTTCATGTTCTGCGGATAGGTAAAGTCTCCCAAGCTTCGATTATGGTAGGAAGCACCTGTTGTGTAATCCAGATGAATGTTCTTGTCCTTGCTGTAGGCCAGTAGCTTATCCAAGTCTGTCTTACCCTTGTAGTTGCTCCTAATATAATCCATAGACTGCTTATCAATCCAAGACCTAAAAAGGTGGAGCTTGATACCTAAGTCATCCACCCCAAGCCCTAAATCCGTCTGATAGGTCTCCATAATAGCCTCACGGAAGTAACTATAAAAAGGACTGGTTGGCTCTAGCTTCTTAGAAAATTTATAACCTGACTTCCCTAACTGGAGGAACTGGTACTTGTCCACATAAACCTGCATGTGCTCCATAACCAAATTGAGCTTGTCATGATTAGGGAGTTGAGAAGCTTGGAAAAAGGACGTATAGGTATCTGAGCCCACTTCCTTACTTTCTTGGTCAATGTCCTGTAAAACCTTATCTAACTGGGTCAAGGAAGTCTTTTTCATCTTACTTCTCACCTGAGCCACATAGGCTGGCTTAATGGCCTGATCCCAGTGGTCACGAGCCATAATAGCATCTGCCTTTTGTGAAATCAAGGTCAATCGCTTTTGATAAGACGCGTCCTCCAAGGCCAGCTTTAAAGCCTTTGATGGCGTCGCTTCAACCACAGATAAATCACCGTAGATATCTGCCTTTAGGACAAGATTTACCTGCATATCATAGGAATGATTGATATGGAGAACGAGGTGAATCTTCCCATCTTCCTTCCTAACAGACAAAGCATCGAGTTGATAAGATTGGATAACCCCAGCCTGACTAAGTGCCAGTCTATCTATATTTTCCAAAGAATCCTGATAGATATAGGAAATCTCAGGGTCTTTGACCTTCTTTACCAAAGAGTCATTTCGCTGTCGATTGAAAACCACAAGACCAAGTATGAGGATTACAGCCAGGGCACTTGCCAGATACTGTAAAATTACTTTCTTCATAGTACTTCCATTATAGCATAGGAGGGCAAAATATTCTGAAAACGATTGGCAAACGTTAAAAACAAATGAAAAACAGGCCGACTAAGACCTGTTTGAATGGATAGTTTATAAATCGCTCAAGCGACGATGTTTAATACTAAAATCAAAATAAGCATTTTCCTGAAGTTTGTGGAATATGTCTCTGTAGGCTTTTTCGTCAAAGTGATCGCCGCGATAGAGAATTTCAAAACTCAAGCCCTCATATTCCAAGAAGGCATTGGAAGTCTTAAAACCATTACGCTTATAGAAATCCCAACGCGCCGCACGTTGCTCAGGATTGTCATTAGGTTCATCCAAGCGCTCTACTTCCAAGACCATAGAACGTGATGGTCCATAAAAGTCCACCAGTTTATCAATAATCTCACTTCCGTAGCCATGACTCCTCATTTGAGGTACGATGGCGAAGAAGCTCACATAAAAAACTTTGGCATTGTAGAGAACTGAGGCAAATCCAACAAAATCATCCTCGTCATAAAAGGCAAAGAAATGATAATCATCATGACCATCCAATTGTAAAAACTCACTTAATGGAATACGTTCTTCTTCTGGAAAGGCCTCGTTATTTAAGCGCTCTACCCTATCTAATTCTGGAAACTCTTTGGTAATTAATTGGCTGCGTAAAGACATAAATTTTCCCCCTTTTTCTGATGCTTATACCTATAGGTCATTATAACATCTTGATAAGTAAGTGCAAGTTTTAAGGGCTTGGATTAAGCTAGGGACAAACTCCTACTGTAACAGACACTCTAAATGCTGCTTATCTGTCTCAGTCATCTCTCTTCTTAAAAAAATAAAAGACAACGACCATTTCTAGTCGCTATCTTTTTTGTGATTCATAAGCTATCGCCTATTTTTTCAATTCCCAAATTTCTTTAGCATACTCTGTAATCGTATCATCCGAAGTGAATTTATGAGATTTAGCAATATTAGCCAAGCTCATACGTGCCCACTTGTCATGATCACGATAAAGTGCATCGATTTTCTCTTGAGCTTCTACATAAGCAGCGAAGTCTTCCAAGAGGAAGTACTCATCGTTGTGGGTGATGAGGGCTTCGTAAATTTCAGTACCTTCAGCTTGAGCATTTGGAATCGTACCGTTAACAAAAGTATCGACGACACGACGAATGACTGTGTTATTTTCATAAACTGCACGAGAGTAGTAATCGTGACGTGCATAGTGTTCATAAACTTCGTCCTTGTCCATACCGAAGATAACAACATTCTCATCGCCTACTTCGTCCTTGATTTCAATGTTGGCACCGTCAAGTGTTGCCAAGGTAATAGCACCAGTCATCATGAATTTCATGTTTGAGGTACCAGATGCTTCTTTAGAAGCCAATGAGATTTGTTCAGAGACATCTGCTGCTGGAATGATAAGTTCCGCAAGGCTGACACGGTAGTTTTCAAGGAAGACCACTTTAAGTTTTCCTTGGAGGCTTTCATCATTGTTAACAAGATTGGCAACTTCGTTGATAAGTTTGATAACAGATTTAGCGAAGTGATAACCAGGGGCAGCTTTGGCACCAAAGATGAATACACGAGGTACCATGTCTTTATCTGGATTATCTTTCAGATCCCAATAAAGTTTGATGATGTGGAGAAGGTTAAGCAATTGACGTTTGTAAGCGTGAAGACGTTTCACTTGAACATCAAAGATAGCATCTGTAGACACTTCTACGCCTGTTGTTTCTTTGATGTAGTCTGCCAAACGTTGTTTAGCAGTCTTCTTAACTTGATAGAACTGGTTCAAGACTTCCTTGTCATCCAAGTAAGTTGTAAGATTTTCAAGCTCATGGATGTCGTTACGCCAACCATCACCAATCACGTCATCAATGGTTGCTGAAAGTTCAGGAGCTGCAATTTGTGTCCAACGACGTTGAACGATACCATTTGTCTTGTTATTGAATTTTTCAGGATAAATAGTATAGAAATCGTGAAGTGTATCTTCTTTAAGAAGTTCGGTATGAAGTTTGGCAACCCCGTTAACTGAGTGACCACCGATGATAGCCAAGTTAGCCATATGAACTTGACCATCCTTAACGATACGAGTACGTTCGATAACATCCGCAGCAATACCACGTCCAGCCATTTCAGCAATGTAACGGTTGTCGATTTCCAAGATGATTTGGTAAACACGTGGAAGGACACGTTTGAAGAGCTGTTGATCCCATTTTTCAAGGGCTTCTTGAAGAATAGTGTGGTTAGTGTAGCTCATAGTCTTAACAGTCGCATTCCAAGCATCTTCCCATGAAAGACCATATTCATCAAGGAGAAGACGCATGAATTCAGCTGGTGCAACCGCAGGGTGGGTATCATTGATGTGAACAGATACTTTTTCGTGGATATCTTTCAATGGCAAGCCCATCTTGAGGTAAGATTTGATGATTGTTTGGAGACCGGCACTTGTCATAAAGTACTCTTGAACCAAACGCAATTTTTTACCTTCAATTGTTGAATCATCTGGATAAAGAATGGCAGTAATATCTTTCACACGACGGCGTGCTTCCAATGTTGGGTAATCCAACTCATATTCTTCAGGAATTTCAACATCCCAAAGGCGAAGATTGTTAATCACACCATTTTTATAACCAATTTGCGGCACATCATAAGGTACGGCACGAAGGACTTGAGCATTCTTATAAGTTGGGACAAAGCGACCATCTTCATTGCTTTCAAGAACTACATCACCAAAGAGTTTCACATAGACAATATCGTGGTCTTTACGTGTTTCCCAAACATTACCTGTAGAACCAAACCAACCATCTGGTAATTCCACCTGGTAACCATCAACAATACGTTGTTTAAATAGTCCATAGCGGTAACGAAGACCGTTACCAAAACCAGGATAACCAGTAGTCGCAAGTGAATCCATGAAGGCAGCAGCCAAACGACCAAGACCACCATTACCAAGTGCCATGTCATGCTCAGCTTCTACAACTTCACGGAAGTCAATATCAAGTTCTGCGAATCCCTCTTTAACAAGGTCAAGAATACCAAGGTTGAGAAGGTTAGTTTCCAACATACGACCTGGAAGAAATTCAATCGAGAAGTAGTAAGCAATTTTTTCTTGATTGTCTGAAAGTGCATGGTTACGTTCAATCCATGTATTTGTGTAATATTTACGGATCAAACCAGCCAAGGCAGTAAAAATCTCCGTTGGTGTGGCCTTAGCAACTTTAATCAACTGCTCTTGATGGAGAGTATCCTTAAAGTCACGGATGAATTGTTCTTTTGTTAAATTTTCGAGTTGCATAGAAATCCTTTCTTACTACTTCCTTATCTTCAATACACTTCTTACAGGTATCTATTCAGATAAGAGGGAATTGGAAATTTTACTCAAACTTCCAAACCTTGCCAGACAAGATTCGAAACAGACATTTCAAAATCTTTATTTACAAAACTGTCAAAACAGTCAATTATATTATAACACGATTAGAGTTATTCTTCTATTCAGACTTTTAGACGCTTTCTCTATAATCTCTGCCAAGCAAAACTTAGGGGCTAAATAATTTTAGAAGCGTTTTCAAACGCTTTACACGAAGATAACTTTTCCCTTGCGAGAAAAGTTATCTTTGGAATTATACTAATTGTTTGTACAAATCAACATATGCCAAACTTGCTGTATCCCATGAGAAGTCACGTGCCATCGCATTGTGCTGGAGTTGTTTCCAAGCATCAGCGTTGTTTTCGTAAACATCGAGAGCTTTTTCAAGGGTTTGAACCATCCAGTAACCTGAGAAGTTACCAAATGAGAAGCCTGTACCTGAGCCTGTCACAGGGTTGTAAGGTTCAACGGTGTCACGAAGACCACCAACCTCACTAACCACTGGCAAGGTACCATAGCGCATAGACATCATTTGAGAGAGGCCACATGGTTCAAAGGCTGAAGGCATAAGGAAAATGTCACAACCAGCATAAATTTGTTGAGCCAACTCTAAGTTGAAAGTAATGTTGGCAGACATTTTTTCTGGGTAAGCATGAGCGAACCAAGAGAAAGAATTCTCATAGTCGCTATAACCAGTACCCAAAAGAACAATCTGAACATCATGTTGCAAGATGTTGTGAAGTTCATTTACCACCAAATCGAAACCTTTTTGGTCAGTCAAACGAGAGACAATACCAATCAATGGAACGTCTTCACGAACTGGAAGTCCAACACGATCTTGAAGAGCTGCCTTGTCTTTGGCTTTACCTGACAAATCATCCACTGAGAAATGATAAGGAATGTGAGTATCTGTTTCTGGATCAAGGAGGTCCGTATCGATACCATTAACAATACCAGATAACTTACCAGATTCCATGCGCATGATTTGATCAAGGCCTTTACCAAATTCAGGTGTTTGGATTTCACCAGCATATGATGGTGAAACTGTTGTGACACGGTCTGCGTAAAGAACAGCTGCTTTCATCCAGTTGAGGCAATCATTCCAACGGAGGGTACCATCAGCATAACGCTCGTAACCAACACCAAAGATTTCCCAAAGCATACCACTGTCAAATTGACCTTGGAACTCAATATTGTGGATAGTGAAGACTGTCTTAATACCTTGGTAAGCTTGAATCCAATGGTATTTTTCCTTAAGAAGGAATGGAATCATGCCTGTGTGGTAGTCATGAGCATGGAGAATATCTGGAATAAAGTCCACTTTTTCCATCAACTCAAGGGCAGCCATTTGGAAGAAGCCGAAACGCTCACCATCGTCCCACTCACCGTATACCGTACCACGGTTGAAATACTGCTCATTATCAATGAAGTAGAAAGTCACACCATCGCGAACGATTTTCTTGATGCCGACATATTGACGACGCCAACCAACATTTGTATAGAAGAAGCCAAGGTCTTCAACCTGATCGCCAAATTTAGCCGAAACCACATCATAATATGGGAGAATTACGGCAACTTCGTGACCATTTTTGACTAGAGATTTAGGAAGAGCACCGATAACGTCACCCAAACCGCCAGTTTTAGCGAAAGGAGCACCCTCTGCTGCTACAAATAAAATTTTCATCGTACAATATCCTCTGTTACAACGCTACCTTTTTTGATGACAACTGGGTTGTTTTCTGTACCTCGAATCGTAACACCTTCAGCAATTTCAACACCTTTATCCACAATAGCGTATTCAACTGTCGCGCCCTTGGCAACTTTAACACGTGGGAAGAGAATTGAATGGCTCACACTAGAACCTTCAGACAAATCAACATTACGTGAAATCACTGAGTTCTCAACTTTTCCTCGTACAATCGAACCAGATGCAAATTGTGAAAGCTTAACTTCTGAAGAGTCTGAATAGTATGTTGGCTCTTCATTTTTAACTTTTGTATAAACTTTTTGGTTTGGTGCAAAAAGTTTATAGAATTTGTGTGATTCCAACATATCCAAGTTAGCATCAAAGTATGCTTTCACTGAGTGGATATTTGAAAGGTAACCAGTGTACTCGTAAGCAAAAGCATTTTCAGCAACTGCCAAATCACGAAGTACATAACGAAGCTTACGTGGTTCTTCTTTAGCTGCTTCTTCTTCCAATTTTGCAATCAAGAATGGTGTATCCACAACAAAGATGTCTGTAGACATATTGTAAGCTTCTTTATCTCCACCCTGGAAGAGCTCATGGCTAAGCACTTTGTCAGATTCATCAATTTCCAAAATGCTGTTTACATCTGAAATGAGTTCTTTAGGAAGTTTTTTGTAGACCACAGTAACTTTTTGTTCTGTTGTATTGTGGAGGTGGAAAACTTGGTTAAGATCAATGTTGACCAAAACATCACTGTTAAGCGCTACCGTTTGGTCTGAACCTGAACGTTTAAGGTAAGTCAAAATTTGACGATAGTATTCTTCATCAACAGTTGAACTTTCAACTGGAGTGTTATAAATACCAAGGTAGTAGTGGCTGAGGAGTGTTGACAAGCCCCACTCACGACCTGAACGAATGTGGTCGAAAACAGAACTGATGTTTTCGTTTTGGAAGATACCAAAGACGCTACGGATACCAGCGTTAGCCAAGTTAGACAATGGGAAGTCGATGAGGCGATATTTTCCACCAAATGGTAGGGTGGCAATAGGACGGTGCTCAGTCAAACCATCCATGTCATGGAATCCTACGGTATTTCCTAGAATTGCAGAATATTTATCAATCTTCATCTTTTGGTACCCCCACTACTTCATTGTATCCTACGACTTGCACTTCTTCTGTACCGTCAATTTCCACACCCTCAGAAATGTGTGCACCTTCACCGATAATAGCACGTTTAATTTTTGCACCTTTACCAATGACTGCACCACTCATGATTACTGAATCCTCAACAACTGCTCCTTCACGGATTTGCGCACTTGTTGAAAGCACAGAATGTTTAACAGTTCCATCAACTATTGAACCGTCGACTACAAGGGAATCCTCAACATGGGCATGTTCACCAAAGAAGTTTGGTGGAGCAATCACGTTACGTGAGTAAATTTTCCATTGACGGTTACGACTATCCAAGGCATTTTCAGGAGAAATGTACTCCATGTTTGCTTCCCAAAGGGATTCGATGGTACCTACGTCTTTCCAATAGCCTTCAAATTCATAAGCAAAGACGCTTTCACCTGTTTCAAGATAAGCTGGGATAACGTTCTTACCAAAGTCTGACATATCAACGGCACTCTTTTCAGCTGAAACCAACATGTTGCGAAGACGTTTCCAGTCAAAGATGTAAATACCCATTGATGCCTTAGTTGATTTAGGATTTTCAGGTTTTTCTTCAAATTCGACGATACGGTTATTAGCGTCAGTGTTCATGATACCGAAACGGCTAGCTTCCTTAAGTGGTACATCAAGAACTGCTACAGTAAGACTCGCGTTGTTGTCTTTGTGTGCTTGGAGCATATCATCATAGTCCATCTTGTAAATATGGTCACCAGACAAGATTAAAACGTATTCAGGATTGATGCTGTCGATATAGTCAATGTTTTGGTAAATAGCGTGGCTGGTACCTTCAAACCAACGATTACCTTCACTAGCTGAGTAAGGTTGAAGAATTGATACACCAGAGTTAACACCATCCAAGCCCCAACTTGAACCATTTCCGATATGGTTGTTCAAAGCAAGTGGTTGATACTGTGTAATGACACCAACATTGTTAATCCCTGAATTGGCACAGTTTGACAAACCAAAGTCAATGATACGGTAGCGTCCACCAAACTGAACAGCTGGTTTGGCAATACTTTGGGTCAATTTTCCAAGACGAGTTCCTTGCCCACCAGCAAGGATCAAAGCCAACATTTCATTTTTCATGAATAGTCCCCCTCATGATTTTTAGTTTCATCCCAAAAAGGATGACGAGATAATCAGTCGAAACTGATTATGACAATTAAAGTAAGTTTTTCACTAATAGTAACAGTTCGAAAATCAAAAGCATCTTAGAATTGTGATTTTCTATCTATCACCCCGAAAAACAAATCGTGTACACGTTTAAGTCTACCCTTTATTTCAAACGACGTTTTACACGCCAGATACTTGCTCCTAGAGCAGGTAGGGTGAAGCTAAGGGTATTTTCATAGTCCTTCCACTTCGCTTTTTGGGTACGGGTTTCAGGATTTCCTTCTTTCCAAACGCCACCGAATTCTTCCATCTCAGTGTTAAGCACTTCTTGGTAGATACCAGCTACTGGCAATCCAATAGTGAAGTTTTGACGTTCCACTGGAGCTAGGTTGAAGACACAGACGAGGAAGTCACCCTTATCGCCTTTATCATCTTTACGAATGAAGGAAAGAACACTTTCAGCACGGTTATCCGCATCGATAATCTCAATACCATCGTAAGAATCATCAATCTGCCAGAGAGATTTATGGTCCTTGTAGAAAGCATTCATATGGCTAGTAAAGGCCTGCATCTTCTGGTTCATCTCATCTTCAAGATTACCCCATTCGAGTTGATAATCAAACTTCCACTCCAAGAATTGACCAAACTCAGAACCCATAAAGAGCAATTTCTTACCTGGGTGACAGAGTTGGTAAGCATAGAGGTTACGAAGACCAGCAAATTGATTATAGCGGTCACCCCACATCTTATGCATCATGCTCTTCTTACCATGAACCACTTCATCATGTGAGAAAGGTAGAACATAGTTTTCATTGAAGCAATACATGAAACTGAAGGTCATCAGATTGAAGTCATACTGACGGTAAACTGGATCTTCTGCGTAGAATTTGAGGATATCGTTCATCCAACCCATATTCCATTTGAAGTCGAAACCTAGACCACCTTCTTCAATCGGTTGGGTGATTGGCGTTGCTGCAGTTGATTCTTCCGCAACCATCATAACATCTGGATAGCGTTTTTTAATTTCACGATTGAGTTTTTGAAGGAAGCCGTAGCCTTCCAAGTTACGATTTCCACCGTCCTTGTTAGGCATCCATGGACCTTCATCATAGTCCAAATAGAGCATGTTAGATACTGCATCCACTCGGATACCATCGATATGATAATTTTCAATCCAGTAAAGAGCACTTGAAATAAGGAAAGACTGAACTTGATTTTTTCCTAAGTCAAAGTTAAGTGCGCCCCAACGATAGTTATGAGCTCGATCATGATCCTGATATTCGAAAGTTGGTGTACCATCGAAGTAGGCCAAAGCATCGTCATTCTGTGTATAGTGACCTGGGACCCAGTCTACCAAGACACCGATATTATTCTGGTGACATGCTTCTACGAAATCTTGAAATTCTTCTGGTGTGCCATAGGTATGCTCAAAAGCAAAGTAACCCATAAGCTGGTAACCCCAACTCATCCCAAGAGGATGAGCCATGAGTGGCATGAATTCCACGTGGGTATAGTTCATCTCAACCAAATATGGAATCAACTCTTCTTTCAATTCTTTGAAAGTATAAGGTTGACCATCCTCTTTTAGTTTCCAAGATGATGCATGAGCTTCATAGATATTAACCGGACGTTTTTGGAAACCAAAGCGTTTACGACGACCCATCCAAAGGCCATCCTTCCACTTCTTAGTTTTCTTCTTACGAATCACAGCTCCTGTTCCAGGACGAGGCTCTAAGTAAGTCGCAAAAGGATCCATCTTTTCGACGACTTGACCTCCCTTACGTTTCACCAAGAACTTATAGAGTTGTCCTTCCTCTGGGAGAGCTGAAGTTGCCTCCCAAACACCGATATGGTTTTTGGTCATATCCAGAGGTTCATCAAACCAACCTGTGAAATCTCCAATTACCTGAATCTGCTCAGCATGAGGGGCCCACACACGGAAGATAAAACCTTCTTCTCCCTCTAATTCATGCACACCCAAATAATTCTGAAGGTGGAAGTTCTCACCTGTTCCAAATGTGTACATGGCTTCATCGAGATTCATACCATCACTCCTTTCTTAAACTAGCCTTGATAGTTCTAACTATCAAGAAATTAAAACATTGAAATATATGTAAATACACTAGAAAACCCTTCAGACCGATAGGGCTTACAAGTAAACAAAACCACTTATGTAAGCGTTTACTGTATTATAACATTTTTTGACATTCTTGTCAGTAAATCTCCAAATCTTTTTTCATATTATCGAACACAAAAGTCTTACGTAATTTTCCAGAAATATGTAATTCAACAATACCTGAATCATACTCAGCTTTTGCGACATAAAGATTATCGTAAATATCTGCATATGAACGATATGAAAATTCTTGTACGGTTTGCTTACGCTCAATTAATTTGGCAACTTTAGCAACCAAGTCTTTCTTAAGAGTCACTTGATTCCAATCCACCTGATTAACAGCATCAGGGGCATTGTAGCTATTCATGGCACGCTTAACATCCGCTTCCGTGTAATTTCCATCTTCACCTGTTGCAACCATCTTACTACGCTGGAATTCTTGTCCCAATTGCATGAAACACATCCCCTGCATAGTCAGATTGAGGGCATTAGCCAAGTAGATACGTTTTTCAATATCCTCTGGCGAATCATGTGGATGCAAATGGTGCATCAAATCATTCAAATTGTAGTTGTCATGCGCTTCGATATAGTTGAGGACCTGACCAGGCATGAGGTAGTTTACAAAACCACGGCTACCAAGCAGACTCTTGGCAATCTGATCTTCCAATGGAGCTCCAGACACATAGCCATTACTGATGTGCCCATAGACCTCTGCTCCCTTGACCGCATCACGCGCATTGTCATTGAAAAATCCGATTCTAGGCATCAAGGCTGCATTATCCTTCTTGGCCTTTTGGTCTACAGGAAGTTCAATTCCCATATCCCATCCTTCACCATAAAGAAGAATCCTAGGATCAATATCATCCATAGCCGAACGAACGGCTTTCATCGTTTCGACATCATGTAAGCCCATGAGGTCAAAGCGGAAACCATCCACTCCAAATTCTTCTGCCCAATAGGTCAAAGAATCAATCATATACTTACGGTACATTTCCTTTTCACTGGCTGTTTCATTTCCACAGCCTGATCCATCTTGGAAAGACCCATTGTCATGCATACGGTAGTAATAAGCCGGCACAGATAGTTGGAACGGAGAGCTATAAGAAGAGTAAGTATGGTTATATACCACATCCATGATGACCCCAATTCCTGCCTCATGGTAGGCCTGAATCATTCTCTTAAGCTCTAAAATCGGTGCCACAGGATTCTTCTGATCAGCAGCAAACTGACGGTCCGGAACATTGTAATTCTCAGGATCATAGCCCCAGTTGTAGAGAAGCTTACCATCTTTATCATAGGTTTTATGGTGATCAAAGACTGGTTGCAGTTGGACATAGTTGTAACCCATACGTTTGAGGTAATCAAAACCAGTCACATCTCCATGGGCATTTTTAGTTCCTTTCTGACAGGCACCTAGATAGGTTCCTCTATAGGACTTCTTAACCCCAGACGTCTCTGAAATCGAGAAGTCACGTAGGTGCATTTCACAGATAACGGATGAGCAAGCATTTGCCTTACGCCAGCTCGCTTTTTGCTTGGTAACCTTTTCATACCCTCTTGGGACAAGTCGCTGTGGATTGACCACCAAACTTTTTTTATTATCTAAGCTAAGGGCGATACTATAAGGATCTCTCGTATCCTGATAGAAGCTTTCCTCATGATACACACGAAACTGGTAGGCTACCCCATCCAAATCCTTTTTGACAGTGGTACTCCAAACACCGTGAGTATTCATCTCATGACGGTCCTTATTGACACTGGTTCCTCGGCTCATCTTAATGATCTTAGGTTTTTTACTGCCCTTTTTAAAAAGTAAGAGCTGTACACGACGAGCTAGAGGTGACCAAAGGCGAAACTCTGTAGCCCCTTTTTCATACTTATGACCTAACCAACCTTGAAAGCCCCACTTCTGATCAAATTCCTGTCTACGAAGAGCCACATCAAAGGCATGCTGGTCGCGACCTTCAAAACTATGGCTAGTCAAGGCTGCCTGTTTAGAATAATAAACCGTTGGATCACCTTCAACTATCCAAATAGCATTGGGAGCATCCCCTAGGAAGCGTCGGACACGGTAATCATGTGTTTGCCTCGACCAGTCTTCCGTTTTGACCAAAAGATTGACAGAATCAATAAAACGATTGGAGGGAGAAGTAACCTGACCAACAAGGCCAAAATCATCCTCACGTGAAAAATGGGCTTCTTCGCCCCAATAACCATCTAGCCACTTCCACATACTGTATCTGGAATAGTCGCCATGCATACTATGAAAATGAACGGTTAATAAATTGTCCATTTTTTACTCCTTAGTTTTTGTTACTCACTTTTTCTCCTATTATAGCAGAAAATGTTCGTTTTGTAAGCGTTCTTATGGAATATTTTGCAATTTTTTGGTCTATTTTGAACATAAAAAAAGAATGAGAAAATAAATGGCAAAACACTCATTTTTCTCATTTCTTTTGTCGATTTTAATTCCTTTAGAACTAGGCTTGAGACTCTTTCCAGTCCATTATTCTTGAGTCATCAAAACCTTACGTGGTTTGGTACCTTCAGCTGGTCCGATAACGCCTGCTTCTTCCAACTCTTCCATCAAACGAGTGGCACGGTTGAAACCAACTGACAGACGACGTTGAATCATGGAAGCACTTGCTTTTTGTGTTTCAAGGACCAAAGCCTTGGCCTCTTCAAAGAGTGGGTCACCTTCTGAGCTACCACCATTGGCAGAGGAACCTCCACCAAAATCATTTTCAGAAACTTCACCAGGATCAAAGCTCTCATCATAGTCAGCTGAAGCCTGATCCTTGATAAAGGTCACAATACGTTCTACGTCATCGTCAGAGATGAAGGAACCTTGCAGACGAACAGGGTGGTTTTCATCAATCGGTTTGAAAAGCATATCCCCACGTCCGAGTAGCTTTTCTGCCCCATTTTCATCTAAAATGGTACGACTATCTGTTCCCGAAGACACCGCAAAAGCCACACGAGATGGCACATTGGCCTTAATCAAACCAGAGATAACATCAACCGATGGACGTTGAGTGGCGAGAATCATGTGAATTCCCGCAGCACGTGCTTTTTGTCCCAGACGAATGATGGCATCTTCCACTTCCTTACTGGCTACCATCATCAAGTCAGCCAACTCATCAACGATAACCACAATTAAAGGCAGAGGAATCTGTTTTTCTTGCGACTGAGCGTTCCAGTCTTCCACCTTGGCATTGTAGCCAGCAATGTTACGCACGCCAAACTTACTAAAGAGTTCGTAACGATTCTCCATCTCATCTACCACTTTTTGAAGAGCCTTGGCGGCCTTACGTGGGTTGGTCACTACAGGGATAAGGAGATGAGGAATATCATTGTAAACTGAAAGTTCAACCATCTTAGGATCGACCATGAGGAACTTCACCTGATCAGGACGAGCCTTCATAAGAATACTAGAGATAATACCGTTAACCGCAACCGATTTACCAGAACCCGTAGATCCAGCGACTAGTAAGTGAGGCATCCGACCCAAATCAAAGCTACGAGCCGAACCGTCAACCGCCTTACCAAGGGGAACCTCCAAGAGCTTATTAGGATCCGTCTTGGACTGTTCCCAAAGTTCACGGAAAGAAACCGTTGCAATCTCTGAATTAGGCACTTCGATACCAACCAAAGATTTTCCAGGAATAGGTGCCTCAATACGAACATCTTTCGCAGCTAGAGCCAGAGCCAAGTCATCTGCTAGATTTGAAATGCGATTGACACGGACCCCAACAGCAGGCTTGACCTCATACTTGGTCACTGACGGTCCAATTTCAGCCCGCTCAACCTTGACATCAATATTGAAACTCTTGAAGGTATCTTCTAAGATTCGAATATTCTTACGAACGATGTTCTTCTCTTTAGATTGACTCTTAGGCTTATCAGGTGCAAAGAGATCTATATGAGGTAATTTATACTGCAGGAGTTCCTTAGGCGTGAAATCAACCTCAACAGGGGCATCATCTCCCTCAACCACCATAGATGGGGGAAACTCCTCGCTTGGCACATCCTCTGGATAAGGTGCATAATCTTCTTGGAAATCCTCATAATCCTCTGGAGGCAGATTATCATAGTAGTCCTCAGAGGCATAATCACTGATTTCAGGTTCAGGTGCAAAAATCTCAGCTTCTTGTGGCAAGGCATCTGCGGCATCATCCAAGATTTCTCCCGTCTCCTCGTCAACAGTCAAATCAGCCAGACGCTCGGTCTCGGCACGTTCTTCTGCTTCACGTTCTTTCTGAGCCTGACGTTCTGCCTTCTTCTCCTGACGTTGAGCCGTCCGTTCCAAACGCTTCTCAGCCCCTTTTTGCCAAGCTTCCTTAGCATACTCCATGATATCCAAGACATCCCAAGGGCTAAGAATGAAAGCACCCAAGAGAATAATCAATACCCCAATCATGAAGCTACCGATATTTGAAAAGAGGAAGGAAATCGGTTGGTATAGGAGAGCCCCCAACATACCACCACCCGCAAAACGAGCGACTTGCACACTCACAAGTTCCCCAAAAAGCAAGTCCTTGGTACCAGGGAAAATATCGAGACCGCTCATACGATCTAGACTAAAGAGATAGGCATGAAACTCCAACAAGAGCCCCGCGAAGACCATCCAAAATCCTGTGACATAGTTACTGTGTTTACGTAACCATTTAAAGCCAAAGAGATAAACATAGATAGCAAAAATTAAAGGGTAAGCCATACTCCCCACAAATACTCGAAAGATATTATAGAGGGTAACCCCAAAGAAACCCAATCGAAAGACTGGGAAAATTAAGACAAAGGCAAAAAAGAAGGTCCATAGCATTCGCTTAATCGCCTTCTGTCTGTCTAATTCTGCTTTTGTAAGACGCTTCTTACCATTCTTAGAAGCCGCCCCTTTTTTCGTTTTTTTCGTTGTAGCCATAGGTGTATTATACCACGTTTTTAGACATGAAAAAAGAGAGACAAGTCTCTCCTTAGTTTGAAGACAAAGTCTTCTTTTGACATTATTCTTCAATTAACGATGTTGAGTGAACCGGACGATTCTTACCATCTGGATCAATATATTGAATAGCTTGATTGATAGCGATAGGAGCTTCACCCATTCCCACAGCAATCAAGTCAATCTTGCCTTCATATTCTGCTGCATCACCGATAGCGTAAACACCTTCTTGTGAAGTTTCAAACTGAGCATTAACCGTAACGCTAGAGCGCTTGAAGTCAACATTCCAGTTACGAAGGTTTTTATTGTTGGTTGAGAAGCCAAAGCTAACAATAAGGGCATCAAGCGGCAATTCCACAACTTCATCTGACTTCACTTTTTGAACAGTCAAACTTTGGGTAAGACCATTTTCACCCTTGATTTCAAGAGGTACATACGGTGTCATCACATTAACTGATGATTGATGAAGAAGCTCTACACTATGCTCATGGGCACGAAAGGCATCACGGCGGTGAATCAAGGTCACGCTCTCAGCAATACCATCCAAGTGATTGGCCCAGTCAACAGCTGAATCACCACCACCAGCAATCACAACCTTCTTGCCAGCAAATTGGTCCAGGCTATGCACATTATAGAACAAGTTATTATCCGCATAATCTTCTTCATTGTCCACACCTAAAGGACGTGGGGCGAAGGCACCATTTCCACAGGCAATGACGATAGCCTTAGACAAGTGTTGACCCTTGCTAGTAGTAATTGTGAAGATGCCATCGGTCTTTTCAAAGGTTTGAACTTCCTCTTTCAAATGAATGCTGACACGATCTTCAAAACGCTTAAGCTGAGTCAAGAGGTTTTCTGTCAATTCCGCACCTGTTGTTTGAGGAAAGGCTGGAATATCATAGATTTTCTTCTCAGGGTAGAGGATGGCAGGCTGTCCACCAAGCTCTGACAGACTCTCAATAATATTAACAGTCATGCCACGTAGTCCAGCATAAAAGGCAGCCCAAAGTCCTACTGGTCCACCACCGATAATGGTAATATCATAAATCTTTTCTTCTGACATTTTATTTTCCTTCTGCTTTTATCTCTTCTAAAATCTGACGTTCTTCATCCGTAAAGTCATAGTTTTCCAAAAGATCTGGTCGACGCTCCCAGGTCTTACGCAAACTCTGCTCCATACGCCAACGTCGAATATTGACATGGTGGCCTGACAAGAGCACATCTGGCACCTTCATGCCACGAAACTCAGCTGGGCGAGTGTACTGTGGAAATTCCAAAAGCCCTGATGAGAAACTATCATCCTTATGACTAGCTTCCTTACCTAAAACCTCAGGAATCAAACGGACAGTGGCATCTACAATAGTCATAGCAGCCAGCTCTCCCCCAGTCAAGACAAAGTCTCCCAAGGAAATCTCGTCTGTCACCAAAGTTTTGATGCGCTCATCATAGCCCTCATAATGGCCACAGATAAAGACCAGTTCCTCTTCTTGCGCCAATTCTTCTGCATAGGCCTGATCAAAGGTACGACCCGCAGGATCTAGGAGGATAACACGAGGCTTAGTGACATTTAACTTGTCAAAGGTGTCAAAAATTGGCTGGGCACGTAGCAACATGCCTTGTCCGCCACCATAAGGTTCATCATCTACATGACGAGCCTTTTCCGCATTTTCACGGAAATTGTGATAGTTGATTTCTAGAAGCCCCTTATCCTTTGCCTTACCAACAATGGAATGCTCTAAGGGAGCAAACATATCTGGAAATAGGGTCAAGATATCAATCTTCATCGTCTAATCCTTCCATGAGCTCAACCTCAATACGGCCAGCTGCAACATCAACATCAAGAACTACAGGTGGGATATATGGCAAGAGCAAGTCTTTCTTGCCTTTACGTTTTACCACCCAAACATCATTAGCACCCGGTTGAAGAATCTCTTTGACCTGACCAATCAAAGTATCACCTTCATAAACATCAAGGCCAATGATTTCATGGTAGTAAAATTCACCGTCATCAAGGTCTGTTAGATTTTCCTCAGCAATCTTAAGACTGCAGCCTTTATACTTCTCTACATCATTGATATGGTAAAGCCCTTTAAACTTAACGATATCAAAGTTCTTATGCTTACGGTGACTCGCAATCTCGACATCCATGATGTAATTATCTTTGTCATCAAAAAGGGCTAGGACACTCTTCTTCTTAAAACGTTCATCCGCAAAATCTGTTACAGACAAAACACGAAGTTCGCCCTGCAAGCCCTGTGTATTTACAATCTTTCCAACGTTATAGTATGTCATTGCATTTCCTTATTATCTGTTTTCTTATTCAAATAAAACCACGACTCGACCAAGGGCTTATCATCATATGACAGCCATCACAAAACAAAGTTTTTTCTTCGACTCGAGGTCTCGTTATTTATGATTTTAAAGTGGTATAAAATGTCTGACCTAGGCCAGTCAACCCCTCTATTTTATCAAAAAGGACACAAAAAAACCAGCTTTCTCTAGCTGGTACTTATAGTCCGTACGGGATTCGAACCCGTGTTAC
>NZ_KV810696.1:28220-75182 GCF_001812855.1 Streptococcus sp. HMSC072D03 | reverse complement strand
CGGTGTCTTAACCCCTTGACCAACGGACCATAATCTGTGTCTCTACCCTCAGGTAGAACTGGGGTAGCTGGATTCGAACCAACGCATGAGGGAGTCAAAGTCCCTTGCCTTACCGCTTGGCTATACCCCAAAAGACTCTTATTATTCTACAGAAAAACTAGTAGGCTGTCAACACTTTTTTTAACTTTTTTTCAAAAAAAGCAACCGGAAATACCGATTGCTAGGAGTTAGGAGATTTCATCATCTAAGCGAACTTAGATAGATGATATGAGGTCGCTTCAACCTCATATGAAAAAAGAAAAGTTTTAGGATGGTTTAATTATATGTTTTGCTAGAAATAAAGTCAAAGAATTTGACTCGCAAAATCCGAGTTAGGGTTAAGAGTTATGATAACCCTCTCTAGCCCCTAGATAACAAGCTTAGTTAATAGCTTTATTCATCATCCTGCGAAACCAAATGATGTCTAAAGGCATAAACGACAGCCTGAGTACGGTCATCAACATTGAGTTTTCCAAGGATATTAGACACGTGAGTTTTAACGGTCTTCAATGAAATAAATAGCTCGTTAGCAATGGTTTGATTGTCATACCCTTTAGCCAAAAGGGCCAAGATATCACGTTCACGTGCCGTCAAGTCATCGTGTAGGTCCGGATGGCTATCATGGTATTTAATCTTATTATCCACCTCAGTTTCGATAGCTTCTTCACCACGGTAAACCTTACGGATACTATTGAGAATCTCTGCCGCACTGCTGGTTTTAAGCATATAGCCTTTGGCTCCAGCTTCAATGACTGGATAAATTTTTTCATTGTCCAAATAGCTAGTCAAAACCAAAATCTTGGCTTCAGGCCATTCTTTGAGCAATTCCAAAGTCGCTTGAACACCATCTAATTCAGGCATAACAAGGTCCATAACGACGACATCTGGTCGCAGTTCCAAGGCAAGATCAACACCCTCTCGACCATTCCCTGCCTCTCCAACGACTTCTACATCTCCTTGGAGATTCAAGAAACTCTTAAGTCCCAAACGGACCATCTCATGGTCATCGACCAAAATCACATTAATCTTATTCGACATTGTCTTCTCCTCTTAATATCGGCACACGGACATCAATAGACGTCCCCTTACCTTTAGCTGATAGGAACTGCACAGTTCCTGCCATTTCATCGACACGCTCTTGGATATTTTTCAAGCCATAACTCATCTCGTCAGTCGACGCATTTAAGTCATAACCAACACCATTATCCAACATTTTCAATTGAATTTCCTGACTATTTTGATAGAGATAAACCTCTATCTGGCTAGCCTTGGCATGCTTAAGGGTATTAGAGATAAACTCTTGGGCAATCCTAAAGAGATTATTTTCAATACGCTTGGGCACTTTCTTAACCATATCCTTGTAGACGACATGGATATTGGATTTATCGGTTAATTCCTTAAGAATCATCTGCAAGCCTTCTTGCAAGGTCTTGTTCTCAAGCTCTGTCGGACGAAGATGCAAAAGCAAGACACGCATATCATTTTGAGCGTCTGTAAGCATAGCCTCAACCGCCTGGATCTGATTATGCAAATCTTCTTTACTTAGTTGGTCCGCCATCTGAGAGACTCCAGATAGGATCATACTAGCCGCAAAAAGCTCCTGACTAACGGTATCGTGAAGGTCACGAGCAATACGTCCGCGCTCCTTCTTGATAATATCACGGCTTTGTAGAGCTTGGGCATTCTCAGTTTTCTGCAAGTCCTTAGTCAATTTACGCATCTTATGAGATAAGCGCATCATATTCTTGTCTAACTCAATATCTCCCTGACGTTTGACTGGTTGATTATTGATAATACGTCGCAAATCCTGATTGACTGAACGCATACTGTTATCATTGGCAATGGCCCAGAGAATATAAAGCAAAATGAGCAAACTCAGAACCACAAAAACCATGTTAAAAAGGAAGTGGAAGGCCTGAGACAGATTGCCGAAAACCAGTGAAAAGTTGAGGTTAAAGCTATCCATCACTACAAGGGTAACGCCAACCAAAACTACAACCGAATAAATCAGGATTAAAAATAGGTACTGTTTCTTCATTTGCGACGTACCTCCACTGGTCCAGCTCCCACATTGAGAATCAATTTAACCGTCCGATGAGCATGCTCATACTCCGCCCCCTGCAAGGTCAAGCTTTCATAACGGAGGTCGTATTCATCTTCATTAAAGAAGGTGACAGAGCTATAGATTGCCGATATGTTGAGTTTAACGGAAACATCAATTGGTACCAAGATAGTCGTCGGTCCATAGAGTTTCTGCAAAATCACGACATTATCTCGCCCCGAAACAATAACCTGAGTCAAATCAATCACATCTGTCCCAAAGAAACGGATGATATTGATATCATCAAAGTCATAACGATCACTGACAGGTTCCATACGAGTCCCAATCCACTGATTTCGGACAGCCCGAGGATTCAAATTATCTTCTTTGAATTGAATGAGGGCATAGCGATTCTTTTTCTTAACCTGTGAGAAATGGTTTATCATGACATAGGCCACACCCACTAGGATAGCAAGTACCACATAGATATTCCACATGGAAACCAGAAAAAGTGAGATCAAACTGATGGTCAAGACAAAGTCACTCTTGGACTCCTTGTTAAAAAAGCGAACGGCCAACAAGGTCAAGACCAGAATGAAAATAAAACTGGTAATATCATTATTAAAGATGGTGATCAGACCCAGAGTCAAAAGCAGGGCTTCCACCACTAAGAAAAAATTAAATTTGGTCATAAGGACCTCTCAAATAAAAGTATACAGGCTTCATTCTATCAAATTTTAAGGCAATTGACAAAAAGACCCAGTTTGAGCACAGACTAGACAAGATAGAAAAGGGGCAGCAGAATGAAAAAAAGTGCCTCCATTATAGGAAACACTGTCTTTCATTCAAAAATCTTAATCGTCAGTTTCGTCCATTTTGCTATTTATGAGTTGCACCGTACTTCTGATTTCCTCCAGTATGACACGCTGCTCTGCCAACTCCTTCTCAATCTCAGCCAATTTTCTTTCAGTCTGACGACCTGACCGCACAAAAATATTATTGAGAGAGCTTGTTAACAACCCCAGAGTGGCAATCCCACTAAACATAAGGACGACCGCAACGGCCTTACCTACCAATGTTCGAGGAACGATATCGCCATAACCTACCGTAGTAACCGTTGCTACAGACCACCAAATAGCATCAATAAAATTATGGTGCTCTACTCGGGCAATAACGGCACTACTGATAAGGATGATAATACTATTAACCGAAAGTAGAAAATAAAAGCCATTTCTGCGATTAATGCGATTGGAAATGTGCTTGAGCTTGCTACTCAAACCAATTAAGCGTGAGAGTTTGGCCAATCTGGCAAAGCGTCCCACCCTTGAAAAACGGAGGAAAGTAAAGACTTCATTGTAGGGAATAATAGCCAACAAGTCTAATACATGCGTTTTAACAAAAATTCGCTTACGAGGTGCCAGGGAGAAACGAATCGCATAATCAATGGCAAAGATGAGCGTTATAGACTGATCTATCACTCTGAAAGGTCGCCTTCCAATTGAAATTAAGCCAACTAAATCAAAGATAACCAAACCTATGGAAATCAGGGCCAGGACCGTCATGACGATATCGTAGGTAATGATATACCTTCTCAGTTTTCTACGGTTTCTCATAGCGTCTCTCCTATATGTGATGTCTTCATTATAAAAGAATCTCTGACCCCTGGCAAGCAGGCCTTTTAAGCTATTGACAAGAACTCTAGATAAGAAAAAAGAGAGATTGAAGAACCTCTCTTTATTATGTCTCAATTATTAAAAACTATTGTTGGTCTGTGTGAGTAGCCTCTGTCGGTGTTTCAGTACTAGAGCTTGTGCTTTCAGTACTTGAGCTCGTCGATGACGAATGTGTCGTACTGCTTGAGCTTGACTGTAGGCTTGAACTTGCTGTTGCAACCGAAACATAGAGAATCACTGTACCATCAACACTTGTACCAGCTTGTGGATCTTGATAAAGGACCTCTGTACTGCTAGGAACCTTATCCTTGTCTAACTTAGCACCAGTATTATAGTCATGATACTCGATGCTACTACTTGAGATACTCTTACGATTCAAGGTTTGAACCGCTGTTGAAACCGTCAAACCAGTCACATCAGGCATGGTAACTGTCTTAGGAGTTGCCACACGGAACTTAATCTTGGCCTTACTATCCTTAGGATTGAAAGACTTGTTTTTACCTGGACTTTGAGATAGGATTTCTCCCTCTTCAGCACTGTCGTCTTCGACATGCTGAATATCAATTTGGTCCTCAGAAACGCCATAATTCGAAGTTAAATCCTCAATGGCATCCTTATAATTTTTACCTTTGTAGTCTTTCAAAGCGAAACCTTTACTACCAGAAGAAACATAGATATCAATGCTTGATCCTTCTTTTCGTGTGGTTCCAGCTGTAGGATCAGTCTTTACGACCTTGCCTGTATCGACAGAGTCATCTTCCACTTCCTTAACTTCACCTACCTTAAATCCAGCACCCTCAATTTTAGTCTGAGCTGTGGACAACTCTTGACCGACCACGTTAGGCACCTGAGTACTATCAGGGTTGGTAAATACCAAATAGGCAAAAATGATAATCCCGATAAAGACCAACCCCAGGAATACCTTGAGTGATGTCGAGAAAAAGCTTTTCTTTTTTTTCTTCTTTTTATTCTTAGCTAGTGTTGAATTTTTCCTTGGTTGCTTACTTACAGCTTGTTTTGACTCTGATGACTTGGCAGTTGCCTTTTTCTCAGAGCTTACTGACGGAACTGGAGTAACCTTAGGCAAAGTCTTAGTATCCGTCATGTCATCAAAGACTACCTTCGCATCACGGCTATGGCTAGGATATAAGCTAGTTACTAAATCTCGGCTCATTTCCAAAGTACTGTTATAACGATTTTCAAGCTTTTTAGCTGTCGCTCGAATAACCACATTTTCCAATGCCTGAGGAACATTATGATTCTCAGCCAAGATTGATGGTAATGGTTTTTGGAAATGCTGAAGAGCGATGGTAACTGCACTATCACCATCATATGGAATACGCCCTGTCAACATTTCAAAGAGCATGATACCCATAGCATAGATATCACTTTGGATAGTTGCTTTAGATCCACGCGCCTGCTCTGGTGAGAGGTAGTGGACAGAACCCAACATAGAATTGGTTTGAGTCAAACTAGTCTCTGCAAAGGCAACCGCAATCCCGAAGTCTGTAACTTTGGCCCTACCGTCCTTAGTTAAAAGAACGTTTTGTGGCTTAAGGTCACGGTGGATAATACCCTTTTGATGGGCAAGAGTCATGGCAGAAAGAATCTCTCCCATAATACGCACAACATCTTGGTTAGAAAGTGGTGCATGGTCTTGAATATATTTCTTCAAGTCCGAACCATCCACGTACTCCATCACCAAGAACTGCTGGCCGTCTTCTTCGCCAATGTCTCGGATTGCAACGATATTGGGATGACTGAGTTCTGCCATGGCACGTGCTTCACGCTGGAAACGTGCCACAGCTACCTGATCGGTTTGATAATTAGTACGAAGCACCTTAATGGCCACTTTCTCATTATCCAAGATCAGGTCATTAGCCAGATAAACATCCGCCATACCACCACGTCCGATAGCTTTAAGGATTCGATAACGTCCAGCAAACAATTTGCCAACTTGGATCATTATCCTTCCTCACTTTCTACTTTAACGAGGGCAACGGTAATATTGTCAAGACCACCTGCCTCATTAGCAGCGGCTACTAGACGACTGGTTTTTTCTTCAAGGAAACCAGGACTGTTAACAATATGAACAATCTGTTCGGTTGAAATCATGTTAGTTAGGCCGTCTGAATTAGCCAGAATATAGTCTCCTGGTTCCAATTGTTGGACACCAAGATCAGCTTCAATTGGAGCGGCCTGCCCTACAGATTGTGTAATAATATTACGTTGTGGATGAACAGCTGCTTCCTCTTTTGTCAATTGACCAGCCTTAATCAGAGCATTGACCAAAGAGTGGTCATTCGTCAATTGCTTATACTCACCATTACGGATAAGGGCAATACGTGAATCCCCAACATGAGCAAAAATCACAGCGTTATCAACAAAGGCAAGAACCTCAATAGTTGTTCCCATTCCCTTATATTCTTCGTTTTGGCCAAGTTCATAGATTTTACGATTTTCTGCATCAATGGCAGCAATCATCCAATCACGAATTTGACTCAACTCACGAAAATCAGTGTTAATCCAGTCACGACCAAGGTCAGTCACTGACATCTCACTGGCAATATTTCCAGCACGGTGTCCACCCATTCCATCTGCAACAACGACAAGGGTAACACCAGCTTGGTTGACAAATTTATTAACAAAATCTTGGTTGTTTGACCGTTTTTGGCCAATGTCCGTTAATAATGATATTTCCATAGTTTTCTTTCTGACTTGCGTCAGCATTTCCTCCTCTGTAACCCTAAGCTTTTTTACGCAACTGTGCGATGAAAAAACCATCAGTTAGATACTGTTCGGGGGTAATTGCCAAACAGCCATTGACCACGATGTCTTTACATGGATGGTCTAAGGCAACTTGCTCAAAATCAGGATGGCTCTCAAGAAAGGCTTGAATCACCTCTTGATTTTCTTCTGCTATGATGGTGCAAGTACTATATGTTATTATACCACCTTTTCGTAGGGTTTGACAAACGCTGGATAGGATATCCAACTGCACAGCCTTAAGGGACTCAAAGTCTTGGAGGTCCTTGTTATATTTGATGTCGGGTTTCCGACGAATGAGTCCAATCCCTGAACAAGGAGCATCCACTAAAATCTTGTCAAAACTATCAGCCGGAAAGACTTGATGTACCTGACTAGCATCCAGTTTCTGTGTCTTAACCTTATCAGCTAGGCCAAGACGTTGGGCATTTTCTTCGATAAGGGCAAGCTTATGATCATAGAGGTCAAGCGCCGTCACATGTCCACTCGTCAAATAAGAGGCCATATGTACCGTCTTACCACCAGGTGCCGCACAGGCATCCAGGATTTCTTCCTCACCTAGAATCCCTAAAGTTGGTGCAACCAGTTGACTGGTCTCATCCTGAATGGTCAATAATCCCTCTTTAAAATAATCTGTCCCAGCAAAGTAACCTGAAGACTTAACAAGCCCGACTGGTGATAGGACTGAACGCTCAGCCCCAGTAGCCTCCTCTATCTCTTTCAAACGTGACGCATCCGTTACACGCACACTAGCCTTGTTTCTCACAAAGAGGCTTTGGAAAATAGCAAGGGCACGGTCTTCCCCGTACTGGTCGATAAGTTTTTTAACCAACCATACAGGTAGAGAATACTGAACAGAATAGCGTTTATTGACACGTTTAATCTGGCTTGGATCTGGCAAAGGGTGGCTAGATAGTTTACGAAGAACCGCATTTACCAGCTTCTCAGCACCCTTTTTATTGCCACGATTTTTAGCAATAGAAACGGCATCATTAACTACCGCATGGGCTGGAATCTTATCTAAATAGACCAACTGATAAAGGCTCAAAAGTAATAAGTCATAAACCCAAGGTTCAAGCTTATCACGGTCCTCAATAACATGGGCTAGAATCCACTCCAAAGTAATCTTACGAGCCACGGTCCCATAGACAATTTCCGTCACCAAGGCCTTGTCCTTATCTGTCAGCTGTGACTTGCTCAGATGTGCATTGAGAGCAATATTTGAGTAAGCCCCTTCCTGAAAGACTTCTTCTAAGACTTCAAGTGCCTGTCCACGAGCTGTTTTTTTCCAATCATTGGCCAAATGCATCACCTACTTCAAGATTGCGTCCGACCCCATTAAGGAAATCAGCAATAGCCATACGAGGTTTTCCTGCAGGTTGAACTGTCTTAAGCGAAATGGCTCCTTGACCAGTCGCAACTACCAAACTCTTCTTGGTTTTTTCAATAATATGACCAGCCTGTCCTTGACCTTCTGCCAAGTCCGCCTCATAAATTTTGAAACGTTTGCCATCAAGCAAGGTATGGGCCACAGGCCATGGGTACATACCACGGATTTGATTGAAGATGTCACGAGCCGGCTTATTCCAATCAAGACGCTCCTCTTCTGGGCTAATATTTGGCGAAAACGTTACTTGACTGGCATCTTGAGGAACAGGTTTGATTTTTCCAGCGATATAGGCAGGCAAGGTTTCAAGCAAGAGGTCACGACCCAAGACTGCCAATTTTTCAAACATAGTACCAACATTATCCTCGTCAAGAATTGGCAAGGCCTTTTGGCTAACCATGTCACCAGCATCCATTTCCTTGACCATTTCCATAATGGTCACACCTGCTTCTGCATCACCATTAATAATGGCATAGTGGATAGGTGCTCCACCACGGTATTTTGGCAGGAGTGAAGCGTGGACATTCACTGCAAAATCCATGCTATCAAGTAACTTGCTTGGCAAAAATTGTCCATAAGCCGCAGTAACAATTCCATCAGCACCAAGTGCCATAAGCTGTGCCATTTCCTCAGAACCTGACAACTTTTCAGGTTGATAAATTGACAAGTCATGCGCCAAGGCTACTTCCTTGACCGGTGTCATGCGGATTTCTTTTTTACGGCCGACAGCACGGTCTGGTTGCGTCACCACAGCGACAATATCATAACGCTCATCGGTCAAAAGTCCTTCCAGCACTGTCGCTGAAAAGGCAGGCGTTCCCATAAATACTAATTTTGTCATATTCTTCCTTTTCTAGATTAGGTAAAATTCTGAGGTTCGTGATCAATAATCAAACGCAGGTCCTTGTTCTCAGGCTCCTGAGTCATGTCAAGGACCCTATTAAGCGTTTCTTCCAAGTTATCCTCAAAACGGTATTTGATAATAATCTGATAATGATAAAGATTATGTGTTCGGGCAATCGGCTTAGGCGTAGGCCCTAGGAAGGTCACCTTGTCTGACAGGTGCTCTCTTAAATAAGCCATAACCTCATAGCTCTTGCGAACCACAAACTCTTCATCCTTGTGAGAAAGCGTAATTCCTACCGTATAGAAATAGGGCGGATAGGCCAACTGACGGCGAATCCCCATCTCATAGGCATAGAAACCTTCATAATCCTGTTGCTGCGCAAATCGAATGGCATAATGACTAGGATTATAGGTTTGAATAATAACTTCCCCTTCCTTGTCAGCACGACCAGCACGACCAGCCACCTGAGTCAACAGTTGGAAGGTACGTTCAGCTGAACGAAAATCTGGTAAATTTAGCGACGTATCTGCATTCAAGACCCCTACCAAGGTAACATTTGGAAAATCCAAGCCCTTGGCAATCATCTGGGTTCCGAGCAAAATGTCGGCCTTACCACTTCCAAAGGCCTCCAAGAGTTTCTCGTGAGCCCCTTTCTTACGTGTCGTATCAACATCCATACGAATCACTTTGGCTTCTGGCAAAAGTTCCGTCAATTGGTCATAAGCCTTCTGTGTCCCAGTCCCATAATAGCGAATCTGACGGCTCTGACAGTTAGGACAGACATGTGGTATTGCTTTTTGAAAATCACAATAGTGGCAATTCATGGTCTTAGTATCCATGTGCAAGGTCAATGAAATATCACAGTTGGGACAATCATCCACATAGCCACAGTCACGACACATGACAAAAGAGGAATAGCCACGACGGTTCAACATTAGCACGACTTGTTCCTTACGTGCCAAGCGTTCTCGGATTTTCTCTAAGAGAGGTGGCGTAAAATCACTAGCCTCTTGACGGCCCACAAAATCCTTAAAGTCCACCACTTCCACCTGAGGAATTTTGGCATTAGGATTAGCCCTCTGAGTCAACTCAAGAAAATGGTAAACCCCTTTCTGAGCTCTCGCCCGAGTCTCAATAGAAGGTGTTGCTGAACCAAGAACAAGCACGGCTCCATGACTCTTAGCCCTAAGCAAGGCCACATCTCTAGCATGGTAGCGAGGATTGGATTCTTGTTTATAAGTAGCCTCATGTTCCTCATCGATAATGATAGCTCCGATATTGTCCAAGGGAGCGAAGATCGCCGAACGTGCTCCTACCACAACCTTGGCCTGGCCAGATCTAACCTTACGCCACTCGTCAAATTTCTCACCGTCTGACAAGCCTGAATGCATGATGGCCACCAAGTCACCAAACCGTGAAATGAAACGATTGGTCATTTGGGGCGTCAGGGAAATCTCTGGTACCAAGACAATAGCCGTTTTCCCCATAGCCAAGGTCCTCTCGATAAGATGCAGATAGACCTCTGTCTTACCTGATCCCGTTACCCCTTCCAATAAGAAAGGTTTGCCACCTTGTCCGATTTGGCACGTCATTTCTTCAACAGCATGTGCCTGTTGAGCATTAAGCTCAAGAAAATCCGTCTTTTCTACCTTTTCAAAGTAGCTGTCGGCACGATTGACCTCAACTTCAGTGATGACCAAGGCACCAGCTTCAATGAAAAACTTAACCACATCTCGTGAAAAAAGCTTGTGGAGGTCTGCCACCTTCCCTGGCTCGCTCTTCTCGAGCAAGAAGTCTTGCATCTCCAAACGCCTCTTAGCCCGTTGCGAAATAGCCAAAGTCTCAAGAATGCCCTTTTGAACACTATAGTGCTTCTCAGTCTTAATGTTCTGCTTATCCTTAGCAAGGTAATCAACCGTTACACGCCCAGACTGGACCAGACGAGGAATGGCTTGACGCTGCTCCTCTGACAACTGCGAGAAAAGAACATGATCCTGCCCCTGAAGAAAAGTCTGTTTATCCTCTTCATCCAGTTTATCAGTCGCCATGATAACCTTATCGTACTGGGAATTAAGGAGACCAGGTAGCATTGACTTCAAGATGGAAATCTTATAGGAAAAGACCGTATGTCGCATCTGATCAGCCAAATCCAGTTGATCCTGATTAAGGACTGGCTCATAATCTAAAAGCTCAGCGATAGGTTTTAATTCAGGAAAGTCTCTCAAGTTCTCCTGCTCTTCTAAACCAATAACAAAGCCTTGCAATAGACGATTTCCTTTACCGAAAGGTACATGCACTCGCATACCAATGGCAATTTGACCTTGCATAGCTTCAGGGATAAGGTAACTATAAGGTCTGTCCGTCTGCATCAGAGGAACGTCTACAATAATTTGTGCTACTAAAACCATAAATTTCCTCCTGTCACTTCCTTAAGACCAGTATCTTTCAAGCTCAAGAAAAGCTGAGCTCTTGATTATCATCATAAAGAAGGAAGCTGAGACACTATGCCTCAGCTCCCCCTCTCCTCATAAACCAAAGCATGACTTTGATTTTAGATTTTATCGCCTTCTTCTTTTTCTTTAGCGATTTGTTCTTTGATTTTACGTTCTTCTTCCTCAGCAGCAAGACGTGCTTGGATAACTTTCAAACGTGCCAATTCACGTTTAGATTCTGGATCTGGGTGAATAGTCACATTACCAGTTTCAATTTCTTCAAGGGCTTGAAGGGTTGGTTTTACTGACGTAAACTCTTGAGTTGGTTCAGCACCAGCAGCCAATTCATGGGCACGTTTTGCTTGCAAAATAACCAATGAATATTTTGAAGGCACTTTATCCAAAAGTTTGTCAATAGAGGGTTTCAACATCATAATCTATACCTATTTCTAATTTATTTATCTGATAATTTCTTTTCTGAAATCATATTACGATAGCGGCCAATCACACGGTCAACACGGAAGTGTTCTGCTTCAATAACACGTTTGACACGTTCAGCAGCCAAAGGCACTTCGTCATTAACAATGGCATAATCGTATTCGCTCATGAGAGCAATTTCTTCACGCGCACGCTCGATTCGTTGAGCAATAACTTCCTCAGAATCTGTCCCACGACCAACCAAACGCTCTTGAAGCTCGTTTAAGTCTGGTGGTGTCAAAAAGATGAAGACAGCATCTGGGACCTTTTTCTTAACCTGAAGGGCCCCTTGAACCTCGATTTCAAGGAATACATCAATACCTTTATCCAAGGTTTCATTAACATAAGTCAAAGGTGTTCCGTAGTAGTTACCCACATATTCAGCATATTCCAACATTTGACCATTACGAATAAGCTCTTCAAATTCCTCACGCGAACGGAAGAAATAATCCTTCCCATCAACTTCACCAGGACGTTGAGCACGCGTGGTCATTGATACTGAGTATTCAAATTTGTGGTCAGGTGTTGAAAAAATCTCCTGACGAACAGTTCCTTTTCCGACACCAGAAGGCCCTGAAAAAACAATCAAAAGTCCACGTTCAGACATGTCTTCTCCTTAAACTAAGATTAAAAATCTTCTTATGACTCACCTTAAAAAAGAGAAAGCAATCATCTCTTTTTACGGCTTAGGGGTTGTTCAGTGATTAAGTTACAGCTCACTTTTCAGAGCATGCGTTTTTCCTTACTATTTTACCAATAAAAGTGACTTTTTTCAAGGTGAGGACACCATTAAAAAGAGTGAATTCCTTTTCCCAGTACTCACTCTTTTTAAATACTCTTTTAAACCAAACCAGTCAGGAGACCTTGCATGAATTCTTCTGAATGGAACTCACCAATATCATCAATTTTCTCACCAAAACCAATTAATTTAACTGGAATATCCAACTCTTGACGAATGGCCAGAACCACACCACCCTTGGCACTACCATCCAACTTAGTCAAGACAAGGCCTGTAAGAGGTGTGATTTTTGAAAATTCCTTGGCCTGACTAAGCGCATTTTGACCTGTTGAGGCATCCAAGGCCAAGAGGGTTTCATGAGGTGCTTCTGGAACCACACGTTTGATAATACGACCAATCTTTTCAAGCTCTGCCATAAGATTGTCTTTATTTTGCAAACGACCCGCAGTATCAATCATAAGGACATCAACTCCTTCAGCAAGGGCCTTTTCCATACCGTCAAAGACCACTGAAGCTGGGTCAGCCTTCTCAGCACCAGTCACTACTGGCACATCAACACGACGCCCCCACTCAACCAACTGAGCGACAGCTCCCGCACGGAAGGTATCAGCAGCTACCAACATAACTTTTTTGCCTTCTTGTTTGTATTTATGCGCCAACTTACCGATAGACGTTGTCTTACCAACCCCGTTGACACCAACGAAAAGCATGACTGTCAAACCATCTTGGAAATTAATCTGCTCCTTGTAGACATCATCCTTCTCGTAGATATCCACAAGTTTTTCGATAATCAAGCGTTGCAAATCTTCAGTCTTTTTGACATTTTCGAGGCGGGCTTCATAGCGCAAGTCTTCCGTTAATTGCGTGGCAACATTAACACCTACATCGGAAAGAATCAGCATTTCTTCCAATTCTTCGAAGAACTCCTCATCAACACGACGGAAATTCGCAAAGAATTCATTCAAGCGGGCAGCAAAACCTGTACGCGTCTTCTTAAGGGTACGATTGTATTTCTCTTGTTCTGTTTCAGTTTTTGAAGCCTGAACTTCTTCAGGTTTTTCCTCAACTTTACGGGTTTGAACAGCCTCAAAAGTAACCGTTTCACCTTTTTCTGCAGCAGCAGCTACCTGAGCCTTTTTAGCATAGTAATCAGCCATGACATCCGCGAAGTGGTTATCCACAGCGACTTGGCTTTCTTCTGACTCTGATACGCCCTCTGCTTCGCTTGAGGCCTGATCATCAACAGATAGGTCCTCATCAGACGCTACTTCACTTTCTTCTGTCACTGTAGATTCGCTTTCTTCAGCAGATTCTGTAGACGAAATCTCTTCTACTTGAGTCTCTGACTCACTGAGCTGTTCTGTTTGACTTTGGCTTGTCCCTTCACTTGATGACAAGTCTTGATTATCAAGAGACTCAGTTTCTGAAATTTCCTGATTTGCTACAGTCTCCTGTGACTGGTTTTCCTCTTGTCCAAATAATCGATCAAATAGACCCATTTGGTTCTCCTTATTTCTCTAGAATATATTTGTGGATGGCCTCAGCCACTCCAGATTCCTCATTAGTTTTTGTCGTTACTGCCTTGGCAACAGCCTTAACCTTAGGAACAGCATTTGCCATAGCCACACCTAGACCAGCCCACTCCAACATGGTCAAGTCATTTTCCTCATCTCCCATAGCCATAACCTGACTTTTATCAAGGGCAAGATAATCAGACAAAAGTTTCAAGCCTACAGCTTTATGAACCCCTTTGGGCATAACCTCAAGGATAATTTCACGAGACTTAAAAACTTCAAAATTCTGGTATAGCTGTTTAGGTAGTTTTTGAATTTGGCCATCCAAAAATGCTTCCTCACAGACCGTAACTACCTTATTATAGACGATATTTTCAGGAATGTCATCAATACTCTCCACATCAACGAAGGTCAAGGTAGGATTAGCCTGACGATAGAGAGAATGATTGCCTTTACTTGACACACCATAGACAATGCCATCACTGATAACATCCATAGGAAGCCCTAGAGGTTCAAAGACAGCATAAATCTGCTTTAAATCTTCTCGACTCATTTCTTTCTTTATGAGGATATCCCCATTATTACGCTGAACTAAGCCACCATTGAAGGTCACACTATAGTGCTTATCATCCAACAAGCCCAAATCTTCCAAGATATGAGTAATAGCTGGCAGAGGACGACCAGTCGTAATGACCACATGAACTCCCTTAGCTTCTGCCGCCTTCAAAGCAGCTCTATTTTCAGCTGTTACTTGCTTATCCTTAGTAAAGAGGGTCCCATCTAGGTCCAAGGCTAGTAATTTAATCTCAGACATCTGAGCCCACCAATCCTTCCATGTAGTCAAAGACTGCACCATCTTTATGGTGGCCAATCACCTCATCTGCCACTGCCTTAATCTCATCACGCGCATTTTCCGTAGCAACCGCACGACCCGCGAAGGTCAGCATCTCCATATCATTGAGATTATCACCAAAGGCTACAACATCTGAAGCCTGTCTCCCCAACTCTTGACAAAGATGGTAGAGACCAAAGCCCTTGTCCACACCTTTAAGGATGATATCCATGGAATCAAAGCCAGTTGTCACAGCAGTCATATCCTCAAAAATCGTGTTGAGGTAGTCACCACGTTCCATGATGGTATCTCCTTGAAACTTAGCAGTTACCTTGAAAATATCATCTGTGACCGCTTCAAGATCCGTTGCCATGACATTTTCATAGTAACGTTCCATGGCCTTAAGATAGGCTGGGTCTGCATCGTTTGGTGCATAGGCACCTCGACGGCCTGACAAGAGAATCCCCTCGCAAGTTGGCAGGGATAAAGTTGTATCTGCAATTTGCAAATAATCCTTAGGTTCTAGCTTGGACTCGAACAAGACCTCACCCTTGTACTGAACCAAGGCCCCATTTTCCGCAATAATCGCAATACGGTCCACAAACCCATCAAAAAGCTCCTCCAAGGCCAAGAGGGCTCGCCCAGAAGCTACGGTAAAAACATAATCTTTAGCTTCACAAGCATCCAAAAGGTTATCCAAACGTGCTTTGTCATAGGCACCAAGATGGTCTAGAAAGGTACCATCCATATCTGTTGCTAAAATTTTCAAAATAATCTCCCTTCAGGTCGAATATACTTGCCCCTATTGTACCAAAAATAGGAATATAAGTTTGGGAAAAGCCAAAGAAATTAGAGAAAATATGGTATTTTACTTGCAAATTCATCATTTTAGTTGTATCATTACGGTAGTACAAGAATAATACTATTATACTTTTAGAAAGGAGTCTCTTATGGCTTGGACATTTGATGAAAAATCGCCAATCTATCTTCAAATTGCCTATCGCGTCAAACTGAAGATAGCTTCCAAGGAATTGAGTATGGGACAACAACTCCTACCTGTAAGGGAATTTGCTCAGGAAGCCGGGGTCAATCCCAACACCGTACAAAGAGCCTTCCAAGAACTTGAAAAAGAGGGGCTTGTCTATTCTGCCCGTACCTCTGGTCGCTTTGTTACTGAAGATGAAAAACTTATTGATCAAAAACGACACGAGATTGCCCAAAGTCTCATGAAAAACTTTGTCACTGAGATGGCAGCCATTGGTTTTAGCTCAGCTGAAATCAAAGCCATCATTACTGACTACATCGAACAAACAGGAAAGGACTTATAGACCGATGACTGATATTGTAACTCTAACAAATCTCACCAAGACCTATAATGGTATTCCAGCCCTTAGAGATGTGACCATGTCCATCCCGTCTGGTAAAATCATTGGTCTCTTAGGACCAAACGGTAGTGGTAAAACAACTCTCATCAAGATTTTGAATGGCCTCCTCCAACCAACTTCTGGTTTAGTAACCATTAATGGATTTCAGCCATCACCTATCACCAAAGCTCAAGTGGCTTATTTGCCTGACACAACTTATTTAGATGAAAGTAAGACTATCCAATACTACTTGAACTTCTTCCAAGATTTCTATGCTGACTTTCGCTATCCTCTTGCCTTGCAACTCTTGCAGGATTTAAAGCTCCAGCCTGATTTGCGCCTTAAAGACCTTTCAAAAGGTAACAAAGAAAAAGTTCAGTTGATTTTGGTTATGAGTCGTGAGGCTAAACTCTATCTCCTTGATGAACCTATCGGTGGTGTCGATCCTGCATCACGTGACTACATCCTTAAAACCATCATCAACCAATACTCTGAAGATGCTTCTGTTATCATTTCAACCCATTTGATTGCAGACATTGAATCTGTCCTAGATGAAGTTGTCTTCTTAAAGTACGGTCAGATTGAACTTCAGGGTGATGCTGATAATATTCGTCAAGCCCATGGCAAATCTATCGACAAACTCTTTAGAGAGATGTTCCACAACTAGGAGGTATGAGCATGTTTTGGAAATTAGTTAAGTATGAATTACAATCGGTCCACAAGTGGTATCTTGGCATCTATGGTATTGCTATCCTACTCTCTATCCCCTTGGGCTTAATGCTTCAAAAAATAATTTTTGCCTTTGAACACAGTCACGAAGAACCCAATCCACTCTTTATTGCTTTCTTCGCACTGATATCTTTTGCCACTATTATTGTATGGGGAGCCATTTATATAGCAACAATAGTCCTCATTGTCAGACGCTTTGCAAAAACTGTCTTTGGGAGAGAAGGTTATCTAACCAATACACTCCCAGTTTCTGCTCACCAATTAATCTTGTCGAAACTCTTGGTAGCCTTTATTTTAGATATCATTTCATCACTCGTTATACTCCTTTCGATTGGAATTATAGCTGCTTTCTGCCTTGATATGAAAGATATCCTCCTAGCTACCAGCTACTTTGGCCAGATCCTAAAAGAGATAGGCGCTTTCTACCTCTTCATCCCTTCTACAATCTTGTCAATGATTGCTGGTATCCTTTTCTATTACCTCTGTATTAGTATCGGAAACCTCTTCAATACTAACAAAGTTCTTATGGGGTTTGTCGCCTTTTTCGCCATTCAGGCTATCCTATTCTTTATTGGTTTCTTCTTTGGACTCGGTGCAGCCTTGACTGGAGATGCAACATATACTGCAATTAATAACTCGTCATATATCATTAGTCTAGTTCAGTCTCTCATTCTCATCGCAGCAAGTTACTTTGGTACCTACTATATCATGACCAAACGCTTAAATTTAGACTAAAGAAAAACCGTGTTCCTTGTGGAGCACGGTTTTTTGCATTGAAAAGACTTATTTACTTTGTTCTTTACGATAAGTCTCGATCTCGGCCTTGTTACCCCAAACGAAGTGTCCTGGACGTACTTCAACCATTTCTGGTTTATCAACAGAATAGTCGTGTTGGTTTGGATCATAAACCTTCAAGACTTTCTTACGTTCCAAGATCGGATCTGGAATAGGAACAGCAGACAAGAGTGACTTGGTGTAAGGGTGGATAGGATTGTTGTAGAGTTCTTCTGTCTCAGCAACTTCCACGATTGTCCCCTTATAGATAACAGCGATACGGTCAGAAATGAAACGGACCACTGACAAGTCATGAGCGATAAAGAGGTAGGTCAATCCCAACTCTTTTTGGAATTTCTTAAGCAAGTTCAAAACTTGGGCACGAACTGACACATCAAGGGCTGAGATGGGTTCGTCAGCGATAACCAAATCAGGCTGCATGACCAAGGAACGTGCAATCCCAATACGTTGACGTTGTCCCCCAGAAAATTCGTGAGGGTAACGTGTCAAGTGCTCCTCAAGAAGTCCCACTTCTTTGATGATTTCCTTGATTTTAGCTTTACGATCTTCCTCACCCTTATAGAGATGGAAGTTATGCAAACCCTCAGACAAGATATAATCAACTGTTGCACGTTCATTCAAACTAGCCGCAGGGTCTTGGAAAATCATCTGGATACGACGGATAAGGTCGTTTTTCTCAGAGTGAGACAAGTGTCCATTGATTTTCTTACCGTCAAAAATAATCTCACCATTACTTGTATCATTTAGACCAATAATGGCACGCCCGATAGTGGTTTTACCACTACCAGACTCACCAACGAGGGAAAAGGTTTCACCCTTGTTGATGAAAAAATTAGCATTGTGGACAGCAACGAATTTCTTGCTTCCTTCACCGAAGGAAATCTCCACATCTTTTACTTCAACTAACTTCTCAGGCATTGCCTTCCTCCTCATCTCCTAAATGTGCAAATCCCATATTAGCACGGATTTTTTCATGTAGATTTTGGATAACCGCAGGTTTTTCAACTTTTGGTGCATCCTCATGTAAGAGCCAGGTCTTAGCCCAGTGAGTATCTGAAACTTGGAATTGTGGTGCTTTTTCCTCGAAGTCAATCTGCATAGCATAGTCTGAACGCAAGGCAAAGGCATCACCAACAACCGGTGTATAAAGTGACGGTGGTGTCCCTGGAATTGAGAAGAGTTCACCCTTATCATCAGCCAACTGTGGCAAGCTTGAAAGCAAGCTCCACGTGTATGGGTGACAAGGCTCATAAAAAATTTCCTCAACAGTTGCGTATTCAATGATTTCACCAGCATACATAACAGCAACCTTATCAGCGATACTTGCTACCACACCAAGGTCATGGGTAATGAAAATCACTGAGAAACCATACTCTTCTTTGAGTGATTTCAAGAGGTCAATAATTTGAGCTTGAATGGTCACGTCAAGAGCAGTTGTTGGCTCGTCACAGATAAGGACATCAGGACGACAAGCCAAAGCAATGGCAATAACGATACGTTGACGCATCCCACCAGAGTATTGGAAAGGATATTCGTTGAAACGTTTTTCAGCATCAGGAATACCAACCTTGTCCATGTAGTCAATGGCCATTTTTTTAGCTTCTTTGGCTGATTTTCCTTGGTGCTTGACAATGACTTCAACAATTTGGCTACCGATAGTCTTAATTGGGTCAAGACTGGTCATAGGATCTTGGAAGATAGTCGCAATCTTAGCCCCACGAATAGGTGCCCAATCTTGGTGACTCTTAAGTTTGGTCAAATCTTGGCCACGATAATCAATCGAACCGCTAGCTACACGACCATTTTCTTCAAGCATCCCTGTGAAAGTTTTAGTCAATACTGATTTACCTGAACCAGACTCACCAACCAAGGCTAAAACTTCACCTTCAACCAAATCAAGGGAAACTCCTCGAATAGCTGTCAAAACACGGTCACGAACGTCAAATTCCACGACGATATCGCGAGCCGATAATATTACATTTTTATTTTCTGTCATATTGGACTCCTATCTATGCGTACGTGGGTCGCTGGCATCCGCCAAGTTTTGACCGACAATAAAGAGGGCAAGGGAAACGAGAATCAAGGTAGTCAATGGAATCCAGAAGAGATAAGCATTGACTGTAACGTTCTGTGCATAGTCTGAAATCAAACGACCAAGACTAGGCGTCGTAACGGGAAGCCCCAAACCAAAGTATGAAAGGAAGGCTTCGTAAGAGATAAATCCTGGCAAAAGCTGACTAGCCATAGTTACGATAACTGACACAAGTTGTGGCATGATATTTTTAACCACAATCTTAGCAGTTGGCGTTCCCAGTGTACGAGAAGCCAAGTTGTACTCCAAATCACGGTAACGCATGATTTGAATACGAATGGTATAAGCAATACCAATCCAACCTGTGACAGTCATGGCAAAGATCATATTCCAGAAACCAGCACCCAATGAGTAAGTCAAGACGATAACTACAAGGAGGGCAGGAATATTTGAGATGATGTTGTAGATTTCCATCATAATCATATCGAAGGTCTTAGAAATCCCCCAAACAGCACCTACAAGCAAACCAATGACAACATTAAGGAAGGTAGCGATAACAGCAATAAGGATAGAATTACGAGCTCCAAACCAAACACTATCAAAGAGGGACTTACCATTACTGTCTGTACCGAACCAGTATTGAGCGTTTGGATGTACATAACGCAAACTGAAATCATTTACTTTTGAGACATCATTGAAGTCAAATTTAGAGAACATTGGATAGATGAAACTCATCAACACGATGGCAATCAAGATACCCAACATTACTACTGTTGATTTCTTTTTAAAGAATTGACGCATCACTGATTTCCAGTAAGAATAAGCTGGTGCATCAATTGTTTCAGAGGCAAAATCATCGCGCTTTACAAATTGGAACTTACTTTTATCAATTGAAGCCATTATTTACCTCCTTTAGATGTCAATTTGATACGTGGGTCAATTATAGTCATAAGGATATCACCCACAAGCAATGAGAAGATGGTGAGGGCTGTGAAAATAAATACAAGACCCACAACCATAGCGTTATTTGAAGCACGGACAGAGTCAATCAACATTTTACCCATACCAGGGAAGGCGAAGATTGTTTCTGTCAAAGTTGCCCCTGTGATAACACTAACGATAGATGCTGGGATTCCTGAAACCAAGGAAACCATAGCATTTTTGAAAATGTGTTTATTCGAAATTTCTTGTTCTGACAACCCTTTGGCACGTGCAAAACGAACGAAGTCTTGTGATTGCAAGTCGATCATGTAACGACGAATCCAAATAGCAAGACCTGGTGTTGACAAGAGACCGAGAATAACAGATGGCAAGACGTATGAACGCCAGTCACCTGCACCCAAGATAGGGAAGGAATCTGGAAGACCAATCTCAGAACCAATCAAACGGATGATATAAACCAAGGCGATGGTTGGTAGTGAAAGCAAGAAAGTCAAGACACCTGTTGATACACTATCAAAGAGTGTGTTTTTAAAGCGTGCCATGTATGATCCCAATGGAATTGCCAAAGCATAAGACAAGACCAAACCAATCAAACCTGCAATGGCAGAACTTGTCACCATTGATGGGTATTGGTAGCGACTCTTGGTAGCTGTGTATGGGTCATTTCCATAGTAAGAACGATCTCTAGCATCAGCCTGACTTGGTGATTTATAAGTACGAGAGTAGATATCTACTGAAGATATCTTCTTACCAGTAGGAAAGTTGACCTCAGAGCTTTGTGTTTGCCCTTGGCCTTGCGTAATAACATCAAGAACACCTTGCTCAGCATAAGTTGGGTAAGAGGTACCAAGGTTCATCTTCACAAAGTTTTGGTGAACAAATGGGAACTGACCGTTAAAGTAAAGCAAATATTTATGCTTAGTTCCTGAACCGACAACTGACCAACCGATAGCTGGATCATTTTCAATACGGATGTAACGCTTCAAGTTTGGATTTGTTTTATCTTTAACCCATCCAGTATTGTCAAATTCAAAGAGGTGCGTATAGAAGCCAAACACACGTTCAAGCACTGGAACATCACGTGTTGCATAGAATTGTTTACTTTGCTTGAATTGATGCAAACGCCAGCCATGTCCTAAACTATCCACATATTTTTGGTAAATAGCTTTATTTTCTTTTGTTGGCTTAGTGGTTACTGACTTATCGAGGGAGCTAGCTTTCTCCTGCAACTCCTTGGTGTCATAGTAATCAATGTAACCCATACGTTCATAGATTGTATTTTCATAGTTAGCCTTAGAATCGGCTGTTTTAGCAATCTTGTTGTAGTTAGGGTCCTGTCTGAAAATCAGACGCCTCGGCACCATGGTATAGATGATCGTGTAGGTCAAGGCCGTCACGACAAATATTGACAATAGAGAACGGAGGGTTCTCAATAAAATGTATTTTTTCATGTCTCTTCCTTTAATTCCAAAAGAACTTTCCCAATCTAATGAGAAAGTTCCATCGTCCTTTTATTTAACGTGTTTCTCAAGGTCTTTTTGAGCTTTTTCGTTGGACTTAGACTTTTCTTTAAGCCAGCTTTCACGGGCTTTATCATAGTTTTTCTTAGTGACAACATCTTTTTGAGGTTCGAGGTACTTGAAGTATCTGTCAGAACCTTTAGGTCCTACTTGAGAGTAGGCTCCTGAGAATGGTGTCAAACGAGCTACCATTGGAGCTGCACCCTTGTTAACCATAAGTGGCATGAAGAGTGAGCTATCTTCCAACCAAGCTTGTGCCTCTGCATAACGTTCATAACGTACGTTGAGGTCGCTTGTTTCTTTAGCTGCATTGTCAACCAAAGCATCAAAGTCTTTAAGACCTACTTGAGCTGCTGCTGCATTGTTAGGATCGTCAAATCCCATGTAAGTTTTTGTGTTCTCACTAGCTGTTGTCTTGAAGATATCAAGGAATGTTGATGGGTCTTCGTAGTCAGGCGCCCAAGCAACTGAAATATTGATATCCCAGTCTTCTGCTGCTGCGTTAGCTGCATACAAAGTACTGTTAAGAAGATCATCTTGAGACATTTGATGAACGTCTACAACAACATTTTCTTTACCAAGTGTCTTTTCAACAGATTGTTTCAAAGATTGTGCACGTGCTACAGTTGGTTTTGCAGCTTGGTCAACTGGAAGGTCCAAGTGAACTGGGAATTGAACACCTTGTGCTTGGAGAGCTTCCTTAGCCTTATTAAATTCAGTCTTAGCCTTATCAGCGTTGAAGAGACCATCTTGACTGTCTTTAAGGTTAACACCTGACCACTCGTCACCATATGAAGGCATCTTTTCAGTTACCAAATCACCGAATGACTTGTCACCAGCATAAACAAAATCAGGTTTCACAAGAAGGTTACGAACAGCAAGTGCTGCACCCTTTTCACCATTAAGTTGTGCTGAATAAGCTGTACGGTCAATAGCAAAGTTAACTGATTGACGGAAGTCCTTGTTAAGAAGAGCTTTCTTAGTTGAATCTTTTTCAGCATCAGTCTTCTTAGATGTATGGTTGTAAGACTGACGGTCAATATTAACACCAACCCCACCAATATCTGCAGATGGTTGTGTATAGAAGATATTATCTTTATATTGTTTTTCTACAGAATTAAAGTTTGAGCTTGTTGGATATAGACGTGCTTGGCTATAAGCGCCATCAGTGAAATTACGAACAAGCGATTCTTGGTCTGAAGCATCGTAGAAAGAAAGTTTAATGCCATCGAAGTGGACATTTTTCTTATCCCAGTAGTTTTCATTTTTAGCCAACTCAATAGATGATTTAGCTGTCAATGACTTAAGGATGTATGGACCATTATAAAGGATAGATGATGGATCTGTTGATTTACCAAAGCTATCCCCTTTTGACTTAAGGAACTCTTCATTTACAGGCCAGAAGAGAGAATAAGTCATCTTAGAATTCCAGTAAGGTTCTGGTTGTTTAAGCGTGTACTGAAGAGTGTAGTCATCAAGTGCTTTAACGCCAACTTTAGAGAAGTCTTTATCAGTACCATTGAAATAATCAGCAAGACCTACTACAGAATCTTTTGCCAAGTAAATTGACTCTGTCTTTTTATCAGCAGCATGCTTAAGACCTGTTACGAAGTCTTTAGCTGTTACTTCTGCATACTCTTCACCGTCTGAAGTATACCATTTAACTCCTTTACGAAGTTTGTAAGTATAAGTCAAACCATCAGCTGAAACAGTCCAGTCCTTGGCAATAGAAGGTACCAAGTTACCATATTTATCGTTTTCCAAAAGGCCATCGACACCATTTGTCACAGCGTCAGTCGTTGAACCTTTATTGGAAATAAGGTAATCCAATGTTTCAGGATCAGCAGTATAAACATAGTTATAAGTATTGCTTGAAGTGTTTGATTTTGATGAACAAGCCACTAAAACCCCAACACTTAGGAGGGAAACACCCGCAAGGGCCAACCATTTACTTTTTTTCATAAGCATTCTCCAAAAAATCTTTTTTATATGCCTACATTATACCATAAAAAATAAGATGAGTACAATTTTCAGAATATTTTGTCTTATACTGACTTTCTCACATTTACAAACCAAGAAAACACTAGAGTTAAGCCCTTTTTGGACAAAAGAAAAAGGCAAACTGCCTTTTCCTCAAGAATATTATTTAACGTGTTTCTCAAGATCTTTTTGAGCTTTTTCGTTAGATGCTTTCTTTTCTTTAAGCCATTTTTCACGACTTTGTTCATATTCTTTCTTAGTAACTACTTTTTCTTGTGGTTTCACATATTTGAAGTAGTCTGATGAGTTCTTATCACCCACTTGCATGCTAGCACCCGTAAATGGTGTCAAGCGTGAGATAACTGGTGCTGCACCGTTACCAACAGTCAATGGAATGACAAGCGAGCTATCTTCCAACCATGCTTGAGCTTGGGCATATCGGTCGTAACGAGCGTTGAGGTCTGTTGTTTCTGAAGCTGCTGAATCAAGCAAGGCGTCATAATCTTTAAGACCTACTTGGGCTGCGGCCGCATTGTTTGGATCATCATAACCCATGAAAGTCTTGGTATTTTCACTTGAAGTTGTCTTAAAGATATCAAGGTAAGTTGATGGATCTTGATAGTCTGGACCCCAAACAACACCGTTTGAAATATCCCAGTCTTCTGCTGCCGCATTAGCCGCATTAAGGGTTGCATTTTGCATGTCATCAGATGACAACTGGTTGATATCGATAACTACATTTTCACTACCCAATGATTTTTCAATCGTTTGTTTCAATGATTGAGCTTGAGCAACATTAAGTTTAGAACTTTGATCAACTGGAAGGTCTAAGTGAATTGGGAATTGAACACCTTCACCTTGAAGAGCTTCTTTGGCTTTGGCAAACTCAGTCTTAGCTTTTTCCGCATTGTAGAGACCATCTTGACCATCCGCAAAATTAACACCAGACCATTCATCACCGTAAGTGCTCATTTTCTCTGTCACAAGGTCACCGAAGGTCTTATCACCTGCACTGACAAAATCAGAAGGAACAAAGAGGTTACGTAGAGCAAGAGCTGCCCCATCTTTACCATTAACTTGAGATTGATAAGCTGTACGATCAATAGCGAAGTTGATTGATTGACGGAAGTCTTTGTTTAGAAGAGCCTTCTTAGTTGATGTCTTTTCAGCATCTGTCTTCTTAGCTGAGAATTTATAGCTTTGACGATCAATATTCACACCAATAGCTGCTGTAGACGCACCTGGTGCTGTGTAATAAATATTATCTTTATATTTCTTTTCTACTGACGCATAGTTAGAGCTCATAGGGAATACACGTGCAATGCTGAGAGCACCATCTGAGAAGCTACGCTCTTGAGCTTCCTGGTCAGAACCATCATAATATGACAATTTGATAGCGTCGAAATGCACGTTCTTCTTATCCCAATAATTCTCATTCTTAGTCAACTCGATAGATGATTTAGCTGTCAAAGATTTAAGAAGGAAAGGACCGTTATAAAGGATAGAGGTTGGGTCTGTTGACTTACCAAAATCTTTTCCTTTATTCTTAAGAAAGTCTTCGTTAACCGGGAAGAGCAAACCATAGGTTGTCTTAGAATTCCAGTATGGTTCTGGTTTTTTAAGGGTATATTGCAATGTGTGATCGTCGATTGCTTTGACACCTACATTTGAGAAATCTTTATTGGCACCAGAGAGGTAGTCAGACAAGCCTGCAATAGAATCTTGTACCAAATAGAGGGCTCCAGCTTTGGAATCAGCCGCATGCTTAAGACCAGTCACAAAGTCCTTAGCAGTCACATCAGCATACTCTTCACCATCTGAAGTGTACCATTTAACACCCTTACGGATTTTATAGGTATAGGTAAGACCATCTTGAGAAACTGACCAATCTTCAGCTACAGAAGGAACAAGGTTCCCATATTTATCAGCTTCCATAAGACCATCTACACCATTAGTTACAGCAGTCTTAGTAGGTCCAGTATTTGACGTGATATAGTCCAATGTTTCAGGATCTGAGTTATAAATATAACCATAAGTCGTTCCACTAGTGCTTGACTTAGATGAACAAGCCGCTAAGGCACCTACACTGAGGAGTGCCACACCCGCAAGGGCTAACCATTTGCTTTTTTTCATAAGATTTCTCCCAAAAATAAAATTTTACTCTTTCATTATAGCATAAATAATCAAGAAAAGGAGTCATTATCAGACTATTTTGCACAATTATTGCACCTAATGAAACACGAAAAACTCAGCAGTCCCTTGTGTTTTCTGGATTTCTGGCTACTTTAATCGATTTATTTTTAATCACCAGTCATGCATAAAACAAAAAGGCCTAACACCTTGGTTAAACCTCTGTTTCTAAGTTAAAATTAGCTATTAAGAGCTTGAGCAGCTGTGATAATCGCCAAATTGTAAATATCTTCAGCACTAGCTCCACGAGAAAGGTCGTTAACAGGTTTATTAAGACCTTGCAAGATTGGTCCGATAGCTTCGAACATTCCCAAACGTTGGGCAATCTTATACCCAATGTTCCCTGCTTGCAAACCTGGGAAGACAAAGACATTAGCATGTCCCGCTACGTTACTATCTGGAGCCTTAATGGCAGCTGTTGCTGGAACAAAGGCTGCATCAAACTGCAACTCACCATCAATAGCCAAGTCAGGACGCATTTCTTTTGCAATATTTGTTGCTTGAACAACCCTATCGACTTTTGGCGATTTAGCAGAACCTTTTGTTGAGAAGCTAAGCATGGCCACTTTAGGATCAATACCAAAAACTTTAGCTGTTTCAGCAGTATTAATTGCAATTTCTGCCAATTCTTGAGCATTTGGTTCAATGTTGATGGCACAGTCTGCAAACACCAAACGATGATCGGTATTTTCACGGTTCATAAGGAAAACACCTGATGTACGTGAAATGCCTGGTTTTGTTTTGATAATTTGAAGGGCAGGACGTACTGTATCCGCTGTCGAGTGACTGGCACCTGAAACCATTCCATCAGCAAGACCAAGTTTAACTAGCATAACACCGAAATAGTTCACATCACGAAGCAATTTCTCTGCATCTTCGATCGTTGCTTTTCCTTTACGGATCTCAACAAATTTTTCCTTCATTTCCTCAAAACCTTCATAGGCTTCAGGATTAATAATCGTATAGTTAAAGTCTGCAAAGCCAAAATCGCTCAAGATTTTGTGAACCTCAGCTGGGTCTCCCAAAATAATAGGATCCACCAATCCTTCAAATTTCAAACGGGCAGCAGCACGAACCACACGGTCGTCGTTCCCCTCAGGAAAAACAATCTTAACACCTTTCCCTAAAATACGTTCACGAAGTTCACCAAATAGACTACGCATAAAAAATCCTCAATCAATCTTTTTTAGTTTGTAAGTTCATGATAACGGTTTCAAAATCATCTGTCAAGAAAGATGCATGGACCATCTCTTTTTTGGTGAAAGGATCAATAAAGGCAAGACGATGACAATGCAAGGCCTGGCGCTTAATACCGTAGTCTAGGGACCCACCATAAAGATCGTCTCCCAGAAGAGGCAACCCTAAGTGGGCAAAGTGCACACGAATCTGATGCGTACGTCCGGTATGAAGATTGATATCAACCAGTTTAACCCTACCATAATCAGCTACCAAGCGATAGCTAGTGTGGGCATATTTCCCTGATTTATGAACCCGACGTGTAATAATAGAATCCACATCACGCGCAATCGGTGCAATGATTTCACCCTGCTCCTCAAGTTTGGTATCACCTTCAACCAAGGCATAGTAATGTTTCTTAATAGACTTCTGCTGCAACTGCTTATCCATACGCGCGTGGGCATAACCATGCTTAGCAAACAACATGAGACCAGACGTGTCCCTATCCAGGCGTGTCACAATATGCACACGCTGGTTCGGATAATTGTTGCTGACGAAGTGATATTTGACGAAATTAGCCATGGTATTGTCATGATTAACACTTGGAATACTGGCATAGCCATACGGTTTATTAATCACCAAGAAATTGTCATCCTCATAGACAATATCCAAGTCAAAAGGAATAGGTTTCAAGGTCTCGTGCGGTGCCTCATCAGGGATTTCAATGGCAACCACGTCTCCTTCATGAACAGGATAAGTCGCAAACTGCTCCTCGCCATTGACCCAAATATGACCGCCCTCAAACTTAATCTTTGCCAGTAGCCCTTTAGAAATATCGTGCTCCTTCAAAAAGGTCTTAACCCGACAAGAACGCCCTACTGTAAACTCATATCTCATTCTTCCATGTCTCCGATAAAGGAATCACGTACGCGTTCCCAGAAACTTGTATGGCTGGCACTAGCCACAAAGGAAATCTTACGTTGGTCAATTGAGAATTCTACCTTTTTCACATTACGGTTAGTATAGGTTTTATTATCAACAGATAGAGTGTAGCTTCCCATTCGGGTAGGATAAACCGTAATCTTCTCATGCTTTGGCACAATAAGAGGACTACCTAAGGTACGATACACACGATTATTAAGACTGGCAATCTCAGTCAGTTGCAAGGCTTCAATGGTAGGATGAAGGACCGCACCACCAAGAGATTTATTGTAGGCCGTTGATCCTGTGGGCGTTGACACCGACAACCCATCACCACGAAAACTCTCAAACAAGACATCATTAAGGCAAACATCTGCTGCCATGGTTTTCTCATTACGCTTGATGGCTGCTTCATTGAGGGCAATCGACGTAAAAGAACGCCCGTCAGCCAGGGTCAATTTGACATTCAAAAGAGGGTAAGAAATCTTAGCACCACTGTCTTTTCGAAGCGTCTCGATTAATTGATCCACTTCACTGTCCAAATAATCCGTATAAAAGCCTAAGTGACCTGTGTGAATCCCTACAAAACGCACACGAGCAAGCTCTTTTTCATACATATGAAAGGCCGATAGCAACATGCCATCACCACCAATTGAGATGACCACATCTGGATTTTTCTTGGTCAAATAAAAATCAGGATCATCTCGAAAGGCATTAAAAAGTTTCGAGGCAACACGCCTACTTTGGGGTTTGCCATTGGCAATAATAGCTACCTTCATTTCATCCGAAGAGGTCTTCATCTGTGTCATCACTATTTCCTACACTATCCTTCAAAGTTCTGTTAATTGGATCAAAGAGCAACTGGGCTTCTCTAATATCATCACGTATCTTACGCATTTCTTCATCAAGTTCATAAGCCATACGAGCCGTAGTTTCCAAACGAAGTTTAATCTCCTCTGGAAAGTTCCCCTGATACTTGTAATTAAGGGAATGTTCAATGGTGGCCCAAAAGTTCATGGCCAAAGTCCTAATCTGAATCTCCGCAAGAATCTCCTTACGACCATCAATGGTATCAACAGGATAAGAGACGATAACATGATAAGAGCGATAACCCGAATGTTTACGGTTTCTGATGTAGTCACGCTCTGAAACAATGGTCATATCACTACGATGACGTAGCAAAGCTAAAACCTCATCCACATCATCGACAAATTGGACCATGACTCGGAGACCAGCTATATCCTGCATATCTTGAGCCAAATTTTCAACCGAAAGGCCACGAAGGGCGATTTTCTCCTCAATGGAAGCCACTGACTTCACACGTCCCGTCACAAATTCAATAGGCGAGTGACGATTTTGCTTACGAAATTGTTTACGAATGCCTCGGAGCTTGATTTTGAGCTCACCTACGGCCTGAATATAGGGGTCTAAAAATTGTTCCCAATCCATGGTCAAGATAGGACTCCTCCTTGTCAAAAGCTTTAGTTTTTTATAAAATAAATACAATCTGTTATATTATACCACATTTGAAAGCACAAGGGAGGACACACATGAACCATTTAGAGATAGAGTACAAGACTCTACTCACCAAAGACGAGTACAATCGTTTAGCGATGCTTTTCTCCCACGTGACACCTGTTACGCAAACCAACTACTACATCGACACTCCTCAGAGTGACATGAGAAACAAAAAACTATCCTTGCGTATCAGGACGCTTCCCACTCATGGTGAGCTGACCTTGAAGATCCCTGAAAAAGTCGGGAACATGGAGTACAACCTTACCATGGATTGTGCGGACGCTAAGGCTTTGACTAAGTCGCTGGACTTTCCTGATTGTCAGATCAAATCCATTCTTTTAGAACGTGGGGTTAAACTCGAGGACCTAACCATCCTCGGACATTTGACCACTACCCGTCGCGAGTACCAGACCAATATCGGCCTCATGGCTCTCGATGTCAATGTCTATGCTGATAAGAAAGATTACGAGCTTGAACTAGAAGTTTCGGATGCCGAGAAAGGTAAAGACGACTTTGATGCTTTCCTTAAAGAAAATAACATTGACTTTAAGTATGCCAAGAGTAAGGTTGCACGCTTTGTAGCTACCCTCAAACGAGACAAAGACTAAAAGTTAGACAAGGAGTTAGCTCCTTGTCTTTTTATGTTTAAACACATGCAGCGTTAAATACTACAAGCATTTTATCCCATAAATGACTTCTAGAGGGGAATAGATTTCTCTAAAAACGCATACAAAAGGATTTTAGCTAACAAAGGTTCGGTATTTTTCACCAATATCATACTTTGATGGCTGAAATTTCTGCTTCTTTTTGCTAAAATAGAACTATCTGTAGTTTTATTACAATAGCCCTAACTGGGCTTAGCATCTTATTTTTTAAAGGAGTCACCATCGTCATGGTACATCAAAAAGCAAACCCACAATTGAAATTGTTCTCGCTCAGCTCAAACCCAGAAATTGCTGAAAAGATTGCTGAGGCTACCGGATTGCCACTTGGTAAAGTATCTTCACGTCAATTTTCTGACGGTGAAATCATGATCAACATCGAAGAGTCTGTTCGTGGGGACGATATTTATATCATCCAATCTACTAGCAACCCTGTTAACGACCACCTTTGGGAATTGCTCATCATGATTGATGCCTGCAAACGTGCCAGTGCTAACTCTGTCAACGTGGTTATGCCTTACTTTGGTTATGCACGTCAAGACCGTATCGCTGCTTCACGTGAACCAATCACTGCTAAATTGATTGCCAATATGCTGGTTAAAGCTGGTGTCAATCGTGTCTTGACACTTGACCTTCACGCTGTCCAAGTTCAAGGTTTCTTCGATATCCCAGTAGATAACCTCTTCACAATGCCATTGTTTGCTGAATACTACAACGAAAAAGGATTCACAGGAAGTGATGTTGTCGTTGTTAGCCCTAAAAACTCAGGTGTTAAACGTGCTCGTAGCTTGGCGGAATACCTTGATGCACCAATCGCTATCATTGACTACGCTCAAGATGATTCAGAACGCGAAGAAGGCTACATCATCGGTGAGGTTGAAGGAAAAACAGCAATTTTGGTTGATGATATCCTTAATACTGGTAAAACATTTGCTGAAGCAGCTAAAATCCTTGAACGTGGTGGCGTTAAAGACATCTATGCAGTTGCTAGTCACGGTCTCTTTGCAGGAGGTGCTGCCGAAGTCCTCAACGCTGCTCCAATCAAAGAAATCTTGGTAACAGATTCAGTTGCGACTAAAGAAAAAGTGCCTACAAACGTTAAATACATTTCAGCAAGTGAGCTAATCGCTAACGCTACTACTCGTATCTTCGAACGTCAACCACTTAGTCCACTCTTTGCATATACAGCACACGAGGACTAAGCTATGGTTTATTTGGACAATGCAGCAACAACTCCTTTAAATACTGCTGCTATTTCAGCTATGACACATGTCATGACTGAAACCTTTGGAAATCCATCCAGCCTCCATGCTTATGGTCGTCAAGCTTCCAAGGAACTTCGTGAAGCCCGTGAAGAAATGGCCAAACAATTTGAAGTCCCTACTCGTAAGCTCATTTTCACTTCTGGGGGGACCGAAGGAAACAATACAGCTATCAAAGGTTACGCCCTAGCCAATCAAGCTAAAGGTAAGCACCTGATTACAACTGCTATTGAACACCACTCTGTCCTTCACACCATGGCCTACTTGGAAGAGCGTTTTGGTTTTGAAGTAACCTATATTCAACCAGAAAATCAAGTCATTACTGCCCAACAAATCGCTGAGGCCTTACGTGACGATACTATTCTAGTTTCTGTTATGTATGCCAATAACGAGACCGGCCAATTGCTTCCTATCAAAGAAATTGGTGACTTGCTTGCCAATCACCCAGCTGCCTTCCACGTCGATGCCGTTCAGGTAGCAGGAAAACTTCCTATTCATCCAGAGGAACTTGGAGCCGATTTTCTCTCTATTAGTGCCCATAAATTCCATGGACCTAAAGGTGTCGGCTTGCTCTATCATAACGATTTGCATTTTGACAACCTACTCCATGGTGGAGAGCAAGAGGAAAAACGTCGTGCCAGTACTGAAAATCTGGTCGGTATTGCAGGTATGACCGCTGCTTATAAGAATGCTAGCGAGAATTACCAAGCCAATTACCAGCATGTTGAAAAGATTCGTCAGGCCTTTCTAGATACCCTTACCGTTCCTTATGAAATTAATGGTGGAGGATCTAGTCTACCTCACGTCATCAACATCAGTTTTCCTGGTAAGGAAAATGGCCCTCTCTTAACCTTGTTAGACCTAGCTGGCTTTGCTGTTTCAACGGGTTCCGCTTGTACGGCTGGAACTGTTGACCCTAGCCACGTCATCCAAGCTCTCTATGGCAAGGAGTCTGACAAGCTAAAAACGGCCATCCGTATTAGTTTATCAGAGGAAAATACCGCTGAAGAACTCCAAGCTCTAGCAGAAAAACTCAATCAAATCATAGGAGACTAACATGGCATTTGAAAAAAGCATTCATTTGACTGACTGTAAATACCGTTACACTATCAGCCCTAATGTCAAAAAATTCACCCTACGTGACACGACATTTGTGCAAAATAAAATTGGAAACTATGAGTTGCACCGTCTTCTCGAAAAAGTGCCTAACTCAGGCGAAGGTTTCCCACTAAAGATTACTATTAACAAAGATTTAACAGGCTTTAAATTGTCAATCACAGACAAATCTGGCCTCCGTAACGTTAATATCTTTAAAAATGAAGACCATCACATCTTGCAAGAGAAATTCTATTTCTTGATGCAGAGTTTGGTTGACCGTAACGTTTTCGAACAAGAAGAAGTCTAAATTTTTTCTTACTACATAGAAAGAGCCTATCCTTGTGATAGGTTTTTTATATCGCCTCTTCTACACTATTTTGTTGCAATCTTCACAAACTTTTCTTAAAATATAAGAGAATCATACTAATTGAAGAAAGGAAAGCGATCAATGACATTTGAGAAAAACATCCCAAACGCCACTGCCAAACGTCTCTCTCTCTACTATCGTATTTTCAAACGATTCCATCGTGAAAATATCGACAAAGCAAGCTCTAAACAAATTGCTGAAGCGATTGGGATTGACCCTGCCACTGTTCGTCGAGACTTCTCCTACTTTGGTGAGCTAGGTCGTCGTGGCTTTGGTTATGACGTGAACAAGCTGATGACATTTTTCGCTGAACTCCTTAATGACAATGCGACTACCAAGGTACTCCTCGTAGGTGTTGGGAATGTCGGGCGTGCCCTCCTCCACTACCGTTTTCAAGAGCGTAATCGCATGCAGCTAGTCATGGCTTTTGATACAGACGATAACGAACTGGTTGGAACTCAGACTGAAGACAAGATTCCTATCTATGGAATCTCTCAGATTAAGGACAAAATTGCTCAAGAAGATATCAAAACAGCCATCCTGACAGTACCATCAGTTAAGGCTCAGGAGGTGGCTGATCTTTTGGTTGATGCCGGAATTGAAGGCATTCTCTGCTTCTCTCCGGTCAATCTCAATCTTCCACGACACGTGGTGGTCCAGTACGTAGACCTGACTAGCGAACTACAAACCCTACTCTATTTCATGAAAGAAGAAGAAAAATCAAGGAGAAACAATGACTAAACCAATTATCGGAATCACTGCCAATGTAAGGCCTAATCCAGCCCATGAAGACATCAACTGGTCCTATGCCCCAACTGGCTTTGTAGAAGGAGTTCAAAGAGCCGGAGGCTTAGCAATCCTACTACCAGTATCCGATCCATCGGAAGCCAAGACCTATATCTCCATGATTGACAAGCTCATCCTTATTGGTGGGCAAAATGTTGACCCTAAATTCTACAACGAAGAGAACCATGCTAGTGAAGATGACTTCTTCCTCGAACGTGATATCTTTGAAATGGCACTCATCGAGGAAGCCACTAAGCAAAAGAAACCCATCTTTTCAATCTGTCGTGGAACTCAACTCATGAACGTCGCACTAGGTGGTAGTCTCCACCAAGACATCGAGAATCACTGGCAGGACAAGCCTTCTGATTACCTCTACCATGAGATGATTGTTGAAGAGGACAGTAAGTTGGCAGAAATTTACGGACGTGAAACCTCTATCAACTCCTTCCACCATCAAAGTATTAAACACTTGGCCTCTGACCTCCGTGTCATTGCGCGTGATCCTGAGGACAACACTGTCGAAGCCGTTGAGTCAAATACACCAGACCTTCGCTTCCTTGGTGTCCAGTGGCACCCAGAGCTTCTCCTAGACAAACGTGAAGAAGACCTCAAACTCTTTCAATACGTTGTTAACGAACTTTAAAAGCAACTGAGACTGCACTCAGTTGCTTTTCTCTTGTCTTTATCACATCGCCTCAATCTAAAGCTCAAAATCCTCCCTCTCCTCACGAAAAGAATAATAGGTCGATTTGCCAACAATCAGATGATCAAGCAGACAAATCCCCAAATCATCGCAAGACCGCTTAATCTTTTGCGTAAAATCAATATCATTTCGACTCGGATAGGCCTCACCCGATGGATGATTGTGAACCACAATCAGGGACGTTGCCATCAGATGACAAGCATAATGCAAAATCTCACGTGGCTCAGCAATCGAACGACGAACACCACCAATAAAGACCGTCTTCTGCTGAATAACACGATTCTGTGTATCCAAATAGATGGCCACTAGATGCTCCTGAGGCTTGTCCCCAATATCCAACATCATACGACGGGCCACCTGCTGACTGGACATAATCTGTTCGGAACGAGCCAACTCAGCCTTCTCAATCCGCTTAGCCAACTCCACCATAGCCTTGAGCTCAATAGACTTCACACGCCCAATACCAGGAATCTTCTGAAGCTCATTCAAAGACAAACGAGACAAATCCGCCAAACTCGTCATCCCTTTCAAAATACGATTAGCCATAGATAAGACCGACTCAGATTTGGTCCCTGTTCGTAGTACTATCGCCAACAACTCCTGATCCGATAAAACCTCTGCTCCCTTCTGTAAGAGTCGCTCACGAGGCAAAAGCCCCGCCTCCTCAGATACAATACTATACATAAGAAAAAACCTCCTACTTACCTATTCGTAAGTGGGAGGGGAAGTTAATTCAAATATTCAAAGATTCTATTATTATCATTATCCTGATAAATCTCTGTAAATGACGAACCAAATTCTTTATTTAAGTCTCTAGTTGTCAAAATATATTTTACATTTAAGTCTTTTAACTCATTTATATTTAAGTTAATATTTACATTATCGGGAACTGGTGTAGTCATAGATGTGTTCTCGTTCGTTAATGAATATTTTAAGTGTGCATATCTATTCCATACATCTTCATATTGATTTTGCTTATCAATTTTAGTCATAAGTTGTCTATCGGGATAAAATCTAACACCATCTATACTTTTAGCACCAAACATTTGAACAAAGTGATAGAGATTTGTAGAATCAGACATCCAAATCGCATTAGGATTTTTTCCTACAATGCTTTCAACTTCATGAGATAGTAATTTATTTTCAATAGCACCTATGCCATGTGTAACCGGATTAATAGTCAATCCACCCACAATTATAATGGCTAACATAATAGGATAGAATACTCGTTTTTTTCTATAAAGAATACAAATAAAAGCAATTAACATAATCACAATTAAAATAACGGATGTAAACCTTCCTAAATAATTCTTATAGATATCATCTGTTAGTCCTCTGTATAAGTAGAGTATCGTGACAGTGAATAAAGATGGTAAAATTTTAGTTAAATTTACTCTCTCTAATTTATCCCATATAAAGGATATAAACCATATCGAAGCAAAAACTGCAATTACTGACATCGATTGCCACGACCTCGAAAATGGTACATAGCTAAACAATGTCAATTTAGATAGTACCGTTGGGATACCAACTATACTATAAAGCATCAGCATTAGTGAATAAACTACTAAGACAATCCCAAAGATATTTTTATTTATATCTTTCCTCTTAATAACAAAAGGCAAGATCAGAAGTATATAAAGCAAGAAATTAAATGAACTTGATAGTTCAACTTGGTTACTCACTTGAGGTGCCTTAAATGGCAGAACAATATTATATAAGAAATCACTTAAATTTTTCCAAGTATATTCCCCACCAACGGAAATTCTTTTTCCTGGGTATACTGTATGAAGAGTTGCTGATATTGCATCCCAACTTTGATAAATGGTTAATGCATCTATCATAAGTGAAACAAATAAAGTTAATGCAATAACAATCACGTCAAATAGTTTAACTTTTTTATTTCTTAATGCCTTGAAAAACTGTATTACTGTAAATAATAGAATAATATAAGCAAAGGGGACTTGGAATGCTGGATATATAATTAACGGGAACCCAATAAGAGCAACTATCAAATTTATTGCCATTAATATTTTGAACACTTTCTTTTCAGAGTTAAAATAATGATATATAGACACCATTATCAATAATGAAAAGAATACCACATCGCCAAGATGTTGCATAAACCACCATTGTACTGTTGGTGTGAAAGTTATCCAAAAACTTGATACAGCTGATAATAGCTTACGCTTAGAGGTTAAAATCATAGCAAATTCATAAGCTAATAGTAGCATTGCTATAATTTTAAAACTCCAATACCAAGATAACCCTCTAGAAGCTCCTAAGAAAAGAAATCCCCAGTTAAATGGTTTCCCTATCGTTGAAATATGCCAGGATGAAACGTTATAAGCAAGCATCATATTCTGACCTGAAACTTGATAGGATTTATTTGTAAAATGATTTCCTGTTTTTACCTGAGATAAGTAAAAAGGTGTTTGAACTAACCATTCATCAGATCTGATTGGTCTAGGACTACCTATGATAGTATCATCCGTACGATACAGTGATGGAACCCATAACTTTAATTTTTGAAAGCCTTGATAATCGTCAACTGTCTTTGTTTCAGACTGAACACCTGACACGGTTTCTCTAACACCAAAGTTATTCCAATTAGCAATTGAACTACCATTAAGATTCAGACTTACTGAACAAAAAAAAGCAAATAGAGCGATTACGTAACGCCACTTGATAAAAGATATCCCCAAACTACGAACTTTTTTCATAAAATTATTTTCCATTTCTAGAGTTGATTAAAAAGAATTAACCAGTAAGAAATCGCTGGTAAAATTGCCAATAACGAAATTATAGTCAGATATAATCCAGATGATATTTTTCGTTTAGGAATTATGCTTAATAAAATGAAGTAAATTGGGATAAAATATCGTTCTTGAACTCCATCAATGGTATGACTACCAATTTCTGAGAACTGTAAGTAAAGTATGATAAATACCGAAACAATAAAAGCAAAAGAAATTAAATATTTTGAAATCTCAAACAACTTAAAATAAATATTTCTTGGTGCTTTCAGATAGTTTTGACTATTGTATTTAGCAAATACTGATAACACCAGTGCTGTAGCACTTAAGTATGTAAACAACTTTGGAATTGCATAAACAGCTAAATCATTCGTATACCCAATGGTATATACAAAAAAATTATAGCCCAATAATGTACGAGCAAGTAAGGTTAAAAAACTTGGGATATCTGATAAGATAAAACTCAACTGCTTGAACGTATCTACATTTCTACCAAAATAGGCACCTGTATTAATGTTCTTAACAATCAATACCCACCATACAGTTACCAAAAAACTAAGACCAAAAAGAAATAATAAATAAAAATATGCCTTATGTTCAAAATTTGATCTTTTTCTCAGTAAAAATGCAAGCGGTAATAGCAAAAATAAATATAGGAATATTGGAATTTTCCCCATTGATAATAATACCGTTACAATTGAGACAGCTAGTACATCATTCAAAGTAATGTTTTTTCCTTGCTTTAAAGAATAAACCACTCTCAATATTACAGCAAAGAATAAAGCTGAGATTGCAACCATATAACCATCGGCAGAAATATTCGTCCAACTAACTATTACAGTCGGAATAGTAGAAATAAATGCTAAAGTAAACTTCCCAACTGGTGTAATTTTAATAGCTAATATAAACAAAAGAAAATAGGTTAAGAAACCAATAAGTCTCATTAACAAATATTCTGTAACAGGCTTTATTCCAATAATTTTTGACAAATAAGCTGTAAAAACATATGGTAAGTAAGAAAAGGTGTATAGGGAACAGTATTTGTATTCACATAAAACCTTTTCTGATTAGTATAAGGAAGTGAAGAAAATTTATGATACCAATCTTTATCCGTCGCTTTATACTTAGTAGAATTACCCGATTGAACTTGCTTAGCTTTTTCTATAAATTCATATTGTGTATTTGAAATTTTTCCTCCAGCAAGTGCAGGATTTCCATCCTGTAAACTAAGTAAATTACCATTTGAAAGTTCAACACTCCTTGCGTAATGCCCCATTTCATCTAATCCCACCATAGGGCTTCTCAAAGTAATCGACACTAATCCCGTAAGTAGAGTAACCATCAGAATGATTGTGAGCACAACATTACTATAACCTTTTCTACTCAAAAAATTATCTTTTATTGTTTCCATAATAGATTTATCAGTCCTTATAAAAGTCATAGATTTTCAACTCATACTGCATTCTATTTTGTCTTACTAGTGTATCTAGAATAAAACCAGCAATAAAAGATAAAGCGGCAAGAATCATCAACCCCGTTGCTAAAATAGCTGATGGCATCTTATCAATTAATCCTGTTTTAGCAAATTCAGTTACTACAGGAATCCCTACACATAGACCTAAAATGAATAATACAAGACTAACTAAGCTAAAGAACAATAGAGGTTTATAATCTTTAAAAAGGTTAAAAATCATTTTCAAAACTTTAAAACCATCTGAAAAAGTATTCAACTTAGATTCACTACCTTCTGGTCTATCTTGATAGGTAATCGGAACCTCGACCAATTTAAAACGTTTATCTAATGAGTGAATAGAAAGCTCTGTCTCAATTTCAAATCCAGGTGAAAGAACTGGAAAGGTCTTAACAAAAAGTCGATTAAAGCCACGGTAACCAGTCATAATATCTTGATAATTACCCTTATATAATTTATTCACTAGAAGTCTGACTAAATTATTACCGAAACCATGAAAACCTCGTTTATTCTCTTCAGCATAAGTACCATTTGACAACCTATCACCAATGGTCATATCAGCCATTCCTGAACGTAACGGCTCTAAAAGTTTTTCTACCTCATCTGCAGGATAAGTATCATCAGCATCAACCATAATATAGTAATCAGCATCAATTTCACGGAACATAGATCGAACTACATTTCCCTTACCCTGTCTAGGCTCAAAACGCACAATAGCACCGGCTTCTCTTGCTAATTCATTAGTTTTATCTTTAGAGTTATTATCATAAACATAAATATCCGCATTTGGAAGTGCTTTCTGAAAATCAGCAATAACCTTTTGGATAGTCACTTCTTCATTATAAGCTGGTAAAAGCACCGCAATTTTTTCTGTCATAATTTCTCCTTCATATTGTTAGATTTAAATTTTCTCTTTATTCTTCTCAAAATATACTTCACAGCGGTTCCTGGACCCACAATAATATATTTGAGAGCACCTTTTATACCACCGATATTATCAAAATTAATATAGGTATTTGGTAAAGTATCAGGTCGGATATTTAACACAACATTATCTACAAAAGGCGTAATATAGATATCGTTTTTTGCAATGGCATAATCATAACGTCTTGCCCAAGCAAGGTAGACTAGAATACGCTCAATTGAATGCAAAATGGTATGTTGAGGAATTGGTTCTTCTGGAATCTCTTCATCTTGTAAGTCAAGGTCAAACAATGGTTTCAAAGCATCGTACTTGAACCAAATGAATGTTCCATAACTCATGATAAAAGTATTCATCTTATCAAAGTCAATTTCTCGACCAAGATTCATACGCTCCCATAAATTATTCATTCCTTCGGCAAAACGATTCTCATTCCAAGGATCCACAATTTTAGTATAACGGAAGAAAGTCGGAATATCAGCAATTACAAGCCCTAACCTATCATCACGTTCTAGGTTTGCAATAATATTATCAGCAGGTTGAATTAACATTGAGAAAAGTTCATTTCGCCATGAATCTCCAACCCAATAAGGGTATTCTGGTGATTTTTTCGTATGGAAATGTCCAATATAATCATAAGCAGAAAGTTCATCTTTCAACTTAAGCATTGGTATAACATCACGTCCTCGATTCCCAGTAATAAAGATTCGAGCTACTTTTCCATTCTTATCAAGGATAGACTGAATCTCTTCCTTCTTCTCTTCTGAATCCGTTGTTAAGAAGAGATCATAAGTAAAGTGAAAATTCTCAAATTGCTTCAAAAAGTCTTCAAGTAAGTCAACATAGTAGGTATGAAGATGTACAGCAATTTTTTTAGTGTCTGAATAGGTCTGTGAGCTCTCCTCAATGACTTTGCGATCAAGTAGATAAGGTGGAGTCGGTAAACTCATATCTGACATGTGAGACAAAATGAATTCTACCGGATAGTCTGTTCTATTCTCGATTTCCTTAAGCAAATAAGGAGCGAGGTGCTGGGTTAAATCAAATGTCTTAACCTTAATAAACGGAACCCCTGTATCAAGCAAAACATGAGGATAATGAATTGTAAAATTACTATGGAAAAACTTATCATTTAGTGGAATCGTATTAAGAATCGATTCATACTTAAATCCGGCATCCATAAACTTCTTGGTATAAAGAGTTTCATAATTATCGATTACCTTTTGAACATCTTCGAAACTCTCAACTGATTTCCAGAACTTTTGAAAAACACTAGATTCAACTAAACGTTTTTTAAATGAAATAAAGTAAGATTGCAAATGTTCATGAATATAAATATCACCAGCCTTGATTCCTTGATGATTAGTCATACCCCAAAAATCTACATTTGGGTTTGATTCATATTTATCATAGATTGGTGCCATATCCCATAGAGGACCAAAACAGGTATCATTCATAACAGTGACAGAATCATACTGTTTCAAGTTGTCAAATCCAACAAATTCCATACCATCATGCCAAGCAGCAAAATCGTAACCTTTATTCTCACGTTGGATAAAATCATCAATCAAGTGTTTATCACGAAGCTTTTGTACTTCACTTTCACTAAGACGACTATTTGAAATAAAAACCAATTTATCAAACAAGGGTCTCATATGTTCAAGTTGATAAAATACATGTCGACTAATATGATCATACTTATTGAAATGAACATAAAGCAATAGACGTTTCATTTACTTCTCCTAAAGAAATTAATAATTTTAGTTGGTATTGTCCATCTTCTCGAAGTAACAACACTGTTATATTGGATTTGTAAGTCATCATATAAACTCTGTATACGATTCAACTCACTTTGAAAATCTTGATTTTCTTTCTTCAAGACTTCAATATACTCATTTTGGTCATGAGAAATTCGTGACACCTGATTCAGTCTTAAATCTAAATCTTCTATCTGACGGTCTTTTTTAAAAACTAAGATATCCAAATCACGATCCTTAACAAGAGCCAAGTGTGAAATTCTTTGAATATCCTGATCTGGATACTTGTTGAGATATTTAATTTGAGAATCTAAGATACCTGTGAACCGCCTTTCAGCAGTCTCCAATGTCATAGGTTTTGAATCAGATCCTAAATTCATACGATATACAGTAGTGGAATCACTCAAAAAAGAAATTTTAGTGCGTTTGAATAATTCAAGTTGTAACTCAAATGTATCATCTGTGGCAGTATCACTAATTTGAGCAGATACATCTTGCATAAGAGCGGTATCAACCAACCAGGTTGAAGCCATTGTCATTCCTTTCATGACAAGCATCTCTTCGTAAGAATCAATCAAAGGAAGCGCCTTATTAGCAAAGGCATCTTTTTGGAAAATATTTCCGTCTAGGTCTACCATGTCAAATTCGGTATTTGACCATAGTGAATCTGTTGAAGCATCTAGCAAATCAACCTGCTTTTGAAGTTTTAATGGGTCCGTCCAAAAATCATCACTATCACATCTCGCGATGTATTGGCCCTTAGCTTCTTGGCAAACTTTTTTCCAAGTTCTAGCAATGCCAAGATTCACTTCATTACGAAAAGTTCTAACTTTTTCAGGAAACTTATTTTGATACTCTTGAATAATCTCATACGAATGATCTGTTGAAGCATCATCAATGATAATAATCTCGAAATCAAAATTTGTTTTCTGATTGAGAAAGCTATCCATAGCTTCTCGTACCCAATCCCCCTTATTATAATTGGTACAAATAATCGATACTTTCATTCAAACTTCCCTTTTTTCTCTTAAGAAAAACTCCACTTCCCATTTCTTTGAATAATACCAGTTGCAGAATCTTTAGCTGACTCATCATCATCATCAATATCATCCCTATTTAGAACAATAACTGGAATCTCATCAGCCGGAAGAAAGGCTAGAACTTGGTTATTCGCATCCCTTACAGTAATTTCGAGTTTTAACTTAATATCGTTTAGCCCTGCTAGTGAACACTGATAGTTTACTTTAACATCACCCTTGCCACTTGTTAAGCTATCCATCGTATTGTCATTATAAATCCAAATATTACGATCAATATCTGTAAATGAGATAGCAATATAAGTAGGCACATCTTCTAGCAGAGTATACGTCAAATCAAATGAAATTGGTTCATTTGGTGTCGCTCTCTTAGAAGACAATAGTGATAACTTCAGATTTTCCACAAGCGAACCACTTCTTTCAATTCCAGATTGTTCTGAAGTGATCACTTGTTCTGTATTGTCAAAACTATATTGATTGGCAACGTCTCTAGGTTCGCCTTTGGCTTTAATGTACCCGTCCTCAATCAAAATAGCCTTGTTACAGTACTTCTTAACAGCCCCCATATCATGGGTTACAAGAATTGTTGTTTTCCCTGATTTCTTACGTTCCATAAAGTAGTCATTACACTTACGTTGGAAGGCTTCATCACCTACTGCAAGAACCTCGTCAAGGATAAGAACATCACCCTGTGCCTTGATAGCCACAGAGAAAGCCAAACGGACCTGCATACCAGACGAGTAGTTCTTGAGTTTTTGGTTCATGAAATCTTCAAGCTCTGCGAACTCAACAATCTCATCATACATGGCATCAACTTCTGCCGTCGTAAAGCCAAGCATGGCTCCGTTCATATAAACATTCTCACGTCCAGTTAATTCAGGGTTGAAACCGACACCAAGTTCAATAAATGAAACCATTTTGCCATTTACGGTAACCGTCCCTTGTTCAGGAACATAAATTTGAGAAATAATCTTCAATAATGTTGATTTCCCTGAACCATTTCGTCCCACGATTCCGAAGAAATCACCTTCCTCAACTTCGAAGTCAATGTCTTTCAAGACATGTTGTTCTTTATAGCCTTTGATTCCTTTAAATCTATTTACTAAGGCAGTTCTAAGACTTTGGGTAGACTCAACCGGTAATTTGAAAAACTTACTTACATGGTCCACTTTAACTGCAATTTTCTTTTCTGTCATTAGAGAATCTCCGCGAATTTTTTAGCTTGATGATGGAAAATGTAGTAACCAATAGCAAAGATAACAAGTGGTAGGAAATACGGAATAATAGCAATAGCCTTATGACCAATTAAATCCCAACCACGTAAGCTACCTGAGAAGACAATAAAGTGTCGCAAGTCCTGAATAATTTGTGCTAAAGGATTCAACATCATCAGTTTTGCAATCTTAACTTGTCCACGTTGCAAAATAAATGTCAATGAATAGATAATGGGTGTCGCATACATACCAGCTTGCATAACTACTTCCCAAATCGGACCAATGTCACGGTACTTAACAAAGAGCGTTGCTAAGACAAAGGCAATACCAGCTGAGAAAAGAAAGAGTTCAGCAAACAATGGAATAACTGTCAACCAGCCTAATGAAAAATTAACACCATTTACCAAGGCAAAAACAAAGACAACAAGGAGGTTAATCACATAGTTAATTGAAGCTCCAACAACTGACGAAATAACAATAATTTCTTTTGAAAAATTTAGTTTTCGTAACAAGTCACCCCTTGATACAATTGACATCATCCCCATACTCGTCGCTTCCGAAAAGAAACTCCATGTAACCATACCGATTAAGAGGCCAATGGCATAGTGTGGTGTTCCATCATCAAAACGTAAGAAGCGAACAAATACCAGGTACATAATTGTAAAGAGCATAAGTGGTTTCAAAATAGACCACAAATGACCGATTAAACTACCTTGATAGCGCAATTTGAAATCGGTTTTAACCATTTCTCGTAACAAAATACGATTTTTCTGACTAAAAAAGTCTAACATCTTTCTCTCCTCTATATGCAAACTTTGTAAGAATCAATGTCGTAAACACAGTTGTGTGAAAAGCTCTATTTTTTCGATAACCGTATTTTCGGATACGTGCTAAACGTTCTCTAAATGGAGCATCCATAATTGTCACAAAGTTTTCAATGATTTCCTTATTCTGTGAACTTAACGGGAGTTCTAACAAATTTCTAGCCTGATCTTGACTAGCTTTGATAAGACTCCAATATTTGGCAAAAAGGATATGGGGTCTAACCCAATTTTTCATCCGCTTTCGCAAAGTTCGGGCACCAAGGACATTACTGCTATGCTGACGATAAAGCTCGGTTGGCTCATCAATATAGACTAAGTTACCAAAGGCAGAAGCTAGCAAACCCAGATACCAGTCATGCATCAGTAAATCATGCTTTTCCTCACCAGTCCATAGTTCTGCTAAAGCATGGTTTATCATAGCAACGCCACCAGTAACTGTATTTTCAGTCAACTCTTGAATCAGCTCAGTATTCGCATGGTCAGACTGAGTACGAATCATACTCTCATGCAGGACAGATAAATTTTCATCCACTACCTTTAAATCTGTGTAAATGAGTAAAGGTTTATCCTGAGAATACTTTTTGGCTTCTGCCACTTGAAGTGAGATTTTTTCAGGAAGCCAAAAATCATCCTGATCACTGAAACAGTATAGGTCTGCCTCCCCATGCTTAAGTAGGGCATGGAAACTTTTGATTACACCAACGTTTTCAACATGATTCTCATTGATAAAGTGAATACGTGAATCTCGTGCAGCCAGTTGTTTAATAATTTCAACTGTCCCATCAGATGAACCATCGTCACGTATGAGAAGTTTCCACTCTTGATAGGTTTGCTCTTGGATACTCTTCACTTGTTCTGCTAAATACTGCTCACCATTGTAGGTTGACAGTAAGATATTTACTTTCATGATAAAAATAACTCCTCGTACTCACCTACAATTTTTTTCCAAGTAAAGTTCTGTTCCATGTTCTCCTTAGCTAACTTACCTAGTTCAGAGTAATCTAAAACACCATCTACTTGATCAATCAAATAGGACAGATTGCCCTCATCTTTTTTCCAATAACAAGCTGTATCTTGAGCTACTGACCGGTTAAATGAGACGCCTAATACTAAATTCAAATCAGTTTGTGCCATAGCTTCCAGTAAGCCAGGGTTGGTTCCTCCAACTTCATGACCATGAATATAAGCAAAGGCTTCTTTGCGAATATATTTTAATAGGTCTTGATCATAAACTGTTCCAACAAACTTCACACGTGGATCCGTATCAAACTGTGTTTTAGAACGCAATTCCTCAAAATAAGCATTGCCCTCATGATTACAAATAATAATTAAATCACGTTTTGTTGAGGAACTCATAAACTCACGAATAGCCGTTTCATAGTTATTTTCTGGAACAAAACGACCAAGAATCAAATAATAGTTTTTCTCGTAAGTATTCCACATCTTGTAAATATCTCTAACTTTGGCATCCTGATGAGTCAGTGTTGTCAGAGATAAATCAGTTCCATAAGCAATGTAAGTTGTCTTAGACCACGGATAGGCTCCTTGAATATAGGTTTCAATTCCTGGATTATCCGAGATAACTAAGTCAGCATGTCTTGTCATTACTTTCTCAGAGTACTTTAGATAAGCTTGTACTGGCTTGGGCCACTTAGCTCGTTTCCACTCCAAGCCATCTGGATTAATGTAGAATTTACCACCAATTTTATGAATCTTAGTAGCAAAGGGAGCCACAAAAGCACCTATAGTATTTCCTAGAACATAGAAAATCGGTTCTTCTATATTTTCCTCATGTATTATCTTCAAAGCGTAATTAATAGCCATCATATCATAGGCAATAACGCGAGCCGGTCCTAATTTAGGCGCCTTAATCGTGAAACAATCTACACCTTTATATTCGAAATGCTTATATGCCTTTTTATCAGAAAGGCAGGCAACATGGTATTTAATTTGGGATGAAACTTGGTTGGAGACTAATTGATCTACAAATGTCTCAAAACCACCGTATTTTGCTGGAAGTCCACGACTTCCGATAATGAATACGTGTTGCATAAATCCCCTTTCTAACAAGTCTATAATCTAGTCAATTATACCATTTTACAAGGCTTTTGCCTAATGCAAACAGAAAAAGGGACCTCTAGAGGTCCCTTCAGAATGAAGACAAACATCAAAAACGATGTTTGTCTTCA